>NZ_RZQI01000739.1:0-3037 GCF_003998335.1 Mesorhizobium sp. M7A.F.Ca.CA.002.05.1.1
TCGCGACGCCGCAAGAAGGCGCCAGGCAAGTCGGCATGACCGCGCGCCAATACGAGCCAGTGCCGGCCTCGAGTGCTGTGTTCAACGAGCGCTTTTCCCTCTATGGCCGCATAGCCGGTGCGCTCGAACCGCATTGGCCTGACATCGAGAAACTGGCGCGGCCAGACACCGGGGGAAGCGCATGATCAAGGCCGACGAACGACGCGAAGAGATCGCCGATTATGTGATCAAGCTCGGCCAGGTACGCATCGACGATCTGGTCGAGCATTTCGGCGTGTCGCGTATGACCATCCACCGGCACATCGACCGGCTGGCGCAGCAGGGCGTGTTGCGCAAGCTGCACGGTGCGGTCACGGTTCAGCCTTCCGGTCTCTACGAAAGCGCCTTCCGCTACCGGGTGACGGTCAACCGTGCCGAAAAGGATGCTCTGGCGCGGACAGCACTCGATTATATCGAAGCTGGCCAGGTGGTGATGCTGGACGATTCGTCAACGGCAAATGCGGTCGCTACGCTCCTGCTCGACGTCAAGCCGCTGACCGTCATCACCAACTCAGTGGCGACGGCTGCACTGCTGACCCATGTCGACGAACTCGACTTCATCTGTCTCGGCGGCCAGTACCACAACACCTACAACGCCTATATCGGCATCGTCTGCGAGAACGCGGTGGCACAGCTTCGCGCCAATGTGCTGATCTGTTCGGCTTCGGCCATCACCGGAACCACCGCCTTCATCCAGGATCCCAATGTCGTGCGGGTCAAGCAGGCGATGATGGCCGCATCGGTCAAGCGTATCCTTCTGATCGACCATGCCAAGTTCGATAGGATCGCGCTGCATGTCTTCGATGATCTGACCAGCTTCGATGTCGTGCTGGCGACCGAAGGCCTGGGCGATGCGCGGGCGCAAGCCCTCGAACGGGCCGGCGTGAAGCTGCGCATCGTCAAGACGAAAGCGCCATGAGCTCGAGCGAAGCAATACGTACGGAAAATCCAGCCGGGCGTCTGGCCGCCATGGCCGGAGCCGGGGAGGTCGACGTCGTCATTCTTGGCGCCGGCATCAACGGGGCAGGGCTGTTTCGCGATCTGTGCGCGCAAGGCGTCAGCTGCCTGATCGTCGACAAGGCGGATTTCGGCTCCGGCACGAGTGCTGCGCCATCGCGGCTCATTCATGGCGGTCTGAAATATCTCGAAACCGGCGAGTTCAGGCTGGTGGCGCAGTCGACGCTCGAACGCAATTTGCTTTTGAAAAACGCGCCGCACTATGTCAGCCCGCTGCCAACGGTCATCCCGATCTTCTCCTGGAGCAAGGGCATGCTGGCGGCGCTGCGGACGCTGTTCGGCTCGACCAGCGCGCCGCGCAGCCGTGGCGCCGTCCTGATCAAGATCGGCCTGATGATCTATGATTTCTATGGCTCGCGAAACCAGGTCATGCCGCGTCACCGCATGGTCGGGCGGCGCCAGGCGCTCAGTGAGATGCCGGCGCTCGCCCCCTCGATCGTCGCCACCGGCACCTATTACGACGCCAAGATAAGCCACCCCGAGAGGCTCGTGCTCGAACTGATCCTCGATGGGCTGCAGGCAAACGAGGCCTCGGCCAGCGCGAACTACACGGCGCTGGCGAAGTCCGCCGATGGCGTGCTGACCTTCCAGCCGGAAAACGGCGCGGCCTTTTCGGTGCGGCCGAAGCTGGTGGTCAATGCCGCCGGTCCATGGATCGACGATGTCAACGATTCGCTAGGCGCGCCGTCGAAGATGATCGGCGGCACCAAGGGCTCGCACATCCTGTTGAAGCACGACGAGCTGGTCAAAAGCCTGGCCGGACGCATGCTGTATTTCGAAGCCGATGACGGCCGCATCTGCCTTGTCTACGACTATCTCGGCCTGGCGCTGGTCGGCTCCACCGACATCAAGGCCGACAACCCCGACGCGGTGCGCTGCGAACCTGACGAAGTCGAGTACCTGCTCGACAGCGTACGGACGCTGCTGCCGGGGATGGCGTTCGAGCGCGACCAGATCGTCTATGCCTATAGCGGCATCCGGCCGCTGCCGGCCTCGGATGCATCGGTGCCCGGCTTGATCAGCCGTGACCACTCGGCGCCCGTCGCCGAGCCGGATCGGAACAGACCTTTCGCAGTCATCTCGCTGATCGGCGGCAAGTGGACGACCTTTCGCGGCTTCGCCGAGGAAGTCGCCGACACCGTGCTCGGCCGCCTGCAGCGCAGCCGCAAGGTGACGACGCAGACCATGCCGATCGGCGGCGGCAGGGATTTCCCGGCTGATGCTGCAGCGCGAGCAAGTTGGCTGGCTCTGGCTCACTCGGAGACGGGCGCTGGAGAACGGCGTCTCGAGGCGCTGCTGTCGCGATATGGCACCAGAGCCACGCAGATCGCCACACATGAGCCGGATGATGAGGGCCGACTGCCGGATTCAGAAAGCTACAGCCGATCGGAAATTGACTACATCGTCCGCACCGAGTTCGTCGAACATCTGGCCGATATCGTCATGCGCCGCAGCACCCTGGCGATATCAGGGTCACTGACGGGCCGGGATCTGCAGGAGATTGCGACGATTGCCGGACGGGCGCTGGGCTGGAGCGCCGGGCGCCTCGCAGAGGAAGTCGAGGCCGCCGCCCTGGAACTCGAGGACCGGAACCTGATGCGGCTGGGCTGATCATTCCGTCGCCGATGCTCTTTCCCAAGGCAATCCGGTCGGTTTGCCTAAGGATGCGCCGCATCCCCAATCGCTCAACTCACAGGTGGATTGGGATTTTGCCGATGTCAGATATTATTATGGAGAAACAGCTAGTTAGAAAAAAATTAGATAGCCGATGGCTGTGCAATTCTACTGGCTCAGGCACGAAATAACACAGATTGACGTTAAATTAACATAGCCGTATGATCGAGTAACATGCTCACCTCCTAATAGGTCGATGTTGCCCGCCGAAATGCCGGCAGACCGGCGTTTCGGGAAGGGCGAGACCTGTGAATTCCCCATATGTGCATGCGCCAAATCCGGCGAGGGATTGACAGCGATGCAGGGA
>NZ_RZQI01000740.1:0-3037 GCF_003998335.1 Mesorhizobium sp. M7A.F.Ca.CA.002.05.1.1
CGGAGCGCTGGAGGTCGGCAACGACCTGTTTGCCGAAAGCGGCTACCGGGGCACGAAGCGGGTCATCGACATTTCGGGCGACGGCCCCAACAACCAGGGTGCGCCGGTCAATCTGACCCGCGACGGGCTGATCAAGCAAGGCATCGTCATCAATGGCCTGCCGCTGATGACGCGAGGCGGTTTTTCCGGCGCCTACGACGTCAGCAATCTCGATCGCTACTACAGCGACTGCGTCATTGGTGGTCCCGGAGCCTTCATGATCCCGGTCAATGACTGGACGCAGTTTCCCGAAGCCATTCGCCGCAAGCTGGTGCTGGAACTCGCCGGTCCGGCCTCGCCGCAATGGGCGGCGGAAGAAGCCGCGCATCCGCCGGTGATATTGGCGCAGGAGAGGTCCACCACCGACTGTCTGGTCGGTGAGAAAATGTGGCGAAACCGCAGTTGGATGTTCGACAGCCGCTAAAGCTCTTCTCCGTTGAGCGTGATCTTTGGCCGAACCGGCTCCCATTCTTGCCCCCGCTGCCTACCTGTTCGGGCTTACGCTCCAGGCTTGCCTCCGCTACCGAAGCAGTGGCAAACTGGGCGGGCCGCGTGATCCAGCCAGGAGCGCGGCCAAACCGAGGAAACACCGATGAGACGTCTTGCCATCCTGACCGCAGTCGCGTCTGTGCTTTATGCCGACGTCGCCAGCGCCCAATACAACCAGGCTGCCTGCATCATGTTCGAGAACGGGAATTTTCGCGGGCGGTCCATCGGCATGGGTGCCGAGGATTCCGTAAATTTTCGTGGCGGCCAGTTCTGGAATGACCGTGTGTCGTCGGTGATCGTCCGCCGCGGCTGCACGCTCGTGGCCTATGAGGATTCTCGGATGGGCGGCCGCTCGATCGAGATCACGCGCAGGATCCGCAATTTGGGCGGTAGTGACTGGAACGACCGTATCTCCTCGGCGGAATGCACCTGCGACGACTACTGAGGTTCAGGCGGCGGAGCGCAGACCGGTTACGGGTCGGATCAGGCTGCCAGCAGCTGCTTGCGGTCGACGCGCTCTTGTTGCGGCGAGCGGGCGTAGAGTTCTCGGTAGCATTTGGAGAAATGCGAGGCCGAGACGAAGCCGCAGGCGACCGCCACCTCGACCACCGGCATCGACGACTGGATTAGCAGATGCCTGGCGCGGTCGAGCCGGATTTCCAGATAGTAGCGGGCAGGGGAGCGCCCCATCTCGGTGCGGAACAGCCGTTCGATCTGGCGGCGCGACAGGTCGACATGGTCGGCGATCTCGATCAGTGACAGCGGCTCCGACAGATTGCCCTCCATCAGTTCGATGATGGTCAGCACTTTCGAGTTCTGGACGCCGAGGCGGGCGCGAAGTGGCAGGCGCTGGCGGTCGGTGGGGCTGCGCACGCGGTCGGTCAGCACCTGCTCGCAGACGCGGTTGACGAGGTTCTCGTCAAAGTCGTCGCCGATCAGCTTCAGCATCATGTCGAGTGCGGCGGTGCCACCGGCGCAGGTGTAGATGTTCTGGTCGATCTCGAAGAGGTCGGCAAAGACGTTGGCCTTCGGGAACGCTTCGGAAAAGCCCGGCAGGTTCTCCCAGTGGATGGCGCAGCGCTTGTTGGACAGCAGGCCGGCGGCGGCGAGGATATGCGCGCCGGTGCACAGGCCGCCGACGGCGACGCCGCGATTGTATTCCTCGCGCAGCCAGGCGAAGGCGGACTTGTTCTGGTAGCGCTCGACATTGATGCCGCTGCAGACGATGGCCATGTTCGGCCGGTCGGGGCCTGCCATCTTCTTGCGCTCGTCCTCGAGCGAGGTGTTGACCGCGCATTCGACCCCGTTCGAGGCGCGCACCGGCTTGCCGTCGATGCTGGCGAGGCGCCAGCGATAGGCCTCGTAGCCGAGCATGCGATTGGCCGAACGCAACGGGTCGAGCGCGGTCGCAAAAGCGATCATGGTGAAATCGGGAATAAGGAAGAATACAAACGATCGCTTGATCGGATGCTTTACGGCGTTCAAGGGAACCTCACACAGCCATGGCGCGAACAGGATGTCGCGAATAGCATAGCGACATCAGGAAAAACCATGTCTGTCAATCGGCTACGCCGCTACGACGAGATTAAATTTGCGACATGGGTCGCAAACGGGCAATCGGCGTGCAGCGAGCCCTGGAAGTGGCACGAACTGTTCAAGGGACGGGCAACGTACTGCCTGCGCGCAAAACAAAAACGCCGCCTTGGCTGGAGCCAGGCGGCGTTACAGTTTTAAAGCAGCGGCAGGGATGCGCTGCCCCTAAAAATCTTCAGGCGACGAAGCCGAGGCGGGCCGCATTCATGGCGCCGGTCTGGCCGGGCATGGTGTTGGCGAGACGCTGACGCTCGAGGGCGGTGGTCAGGTTCATTTCGCGGCGGGCAAAGAGGCGTGCAAAAAGCTTCATAATCATCTCCATTTGTTGCTCAGACGGGTCGCCTTCGCTTGATGGAGTGGGGCAGCTCGTTTGCTGGCGCCGATATAGGCTTGTGTAAGCAGAAACTAAATCGCAAAAGCGAAGCGCTTGATATGAAATGCGACATCGGTTGCGACAGATTTGGGCAAGGTGCCCAAAATTTACGATTATTTACAAGGGATTAATTGAAAAGAGGGCTGCTATGCGGCTTTCTCATATGCGTCATGCGCTGGAAACATGGCTCTAAAAATTCATTTGAGTGCAAATAAAATAGAGAAGGCCTGCCGGGCGGTTTGCGCGGCAGGCCTTCAGCACATGGTACACACGATCTACTTTGCTCCAGCCCAGGATCCGACGCCGTTGCGAGTACCGGTCTTGGTATCGGAAGCTTCAGGCCAGCCGATGTCCTTCTGCAGTTCGATCGGCAGGGAGCGGATAGCGCGTTCAGTCTGGTAGCGGGCGCGCGCCGCGCTGAATTCGGTCGCGATGCGACCAAGGGACGACAGGATAGACATCTCTTTCTCCTTTGGGTTGGCGAGTGCCAGACAGCGAGTTGGCTACTGCGGGTTTGTTTCAACTTCATTTCGTGTCGAATGC
>NZ_RZQI01000073.1:0-12259 GCF_003998335.1 Mesorhizobium sp. M7A.F.Ca.CA.002.05.1.1
CTCGAAGGCCGCCGCGCCGCTATGTTCGCCGGCAAGAAGATCAACGTCACCGAGGACCGTGCCGTGCTGCACACGGCGCTGCGCAACCTGACCGGCAAGGGCGTCACCGTCGATGGCCAGGACGTCAAGGCTGACGTCATCGCCGTGCTCGACGCCATGGGCGCCTTTGCCGATGCCGTGCGCTCGGGCAAGGCGGCCGGCGCCACCGGCAAGAAGATCACCGACATCGTCAACATCGGCATCGGCGGTTCCGATCTCGGCCCGGCCATGGCGACGCTGGCGCTGGCGCCCTATCATGACGGGCCGCGCGCCCACTACGTCTCCAACATCGATGGCGCCCATATCCACGACACGCTGAAGGGCCTCTCCGCCGAAACCACGCTTTTCATCATCGCTTCCAAGACCTTCACCACCGTCGAAACGATGACCAATGCCGAAACCGCTCGGAAATGGGTGCAAGAAGCACTGGGTAAGGAAGCGGTCGGCAAGCATTTCGCCGCCGTCTCCACCGCGCTCGACCTGGTGGCCCGGTTCGGCATCGCGCCGGATCGCGTCTTCGGCTTCTGGGATTGGGTCGGCGGCCGCTATTCGCTGTGGGGCGCCATCGGCCTGCCGGTGATGATTGCTGTCGGTCCGCGGAATTTTCGCGCCTTCCTCGATGGCGCGCACGAGATGGACGAGCATTTCCGCACCGCGCCGGTGCAGGAGAACCTGCCGGCGCTGCTTGGACTGGTTGGCTGGTGGCATCGCGTCATCTGCGGCTACCCGGCGCGCGCCGTCATCCCGTATGACCAGCGCCTGTCCAGGCTGCCGGCCTATCTGCAGCAGCTCGACATGGAATCGAACGGCAAGAGCGTCACCCTCGAAGGCACAGAGGTGACGACGCCGACCGGACCGCTGGTCTGGGGCGAGCCCGGCACCAACGGCCAGCATGCCTTCTTCCAGCTGCTGCACCAGGGCACCGATTTCATCCCGGTCGAGTTCCTCGCCGCGGCGGTCGGCCACGAGCCGGAACTCAAACATCAGCACGATCTGCTGCTCGCCAACTGCCTGGCGCAGTCGGAAGCGCTGATGAAGGGCCGCACGCTGGACGAAGCCCGCGCCCAGATGCTGGCCAAGGGCATGAAGCCGGCCGAGGTCGACAAGATAGCGCCGCACCGCGTCTTCTCGGGCAACCGGCCCTCGCTGACCATCCTCTACCGCAAACTCGACCCACGCACCTTCGGCCGGCTGATCGCGCTCTACGAGCACCGCGTCTTCGTCGAGGGCACGCTGTTCGACATCAACTCCTTCGACCAGTGGGGCGTCGAGCTCGGCAAGGAACTGGCCACCGGCCTTCTGCCTGTCGTGGAGGGCAAGGAAAGTGCCGCCAAGCGGGATGCATCGACCGCTGGCCTTGTGGGATTCATCCACCATTTGCGTGGCTCGGAGTGAAAAGTTTGGCAGACATCAAGGGAATATTGTTCGACAAGGACGGCACGCTTGTCGACTTCAACGCCACCTGGCTCGGCGTTGCCGACTTCATGGCCATGGATGCGTCCGAGGGCGATCGCTGGAAAGCCGACAGGCTGCTGGCCGCCGCCGGCTTCGATTTCGCCAACAAACGCTTCAAGCCCGACTCGATCTTTGCGTCCGGCACCAATCTCGACGTCGTCGAATTGTGGTTTCCGCGCCTGTCCAACGAGGACCAGATGCTTGCGGTTGCCCGCTTCAACGAGATCACCTCTGTGCAGGGCTCGGCGATGGCCGTGGCGCTGCCGGGCATCGTCGACACGTTGACGGCCTTGCACAGGAAATCCTACCGGCTTGGCGTCGCCACCAATGATTCGACCAGCGGAGCGGAAAAGACGCTGGTGACGCTCGGCGTCGCCCAATTGTTCGACGCGGCCTATGGCTACGACGCGGTGGCCAATCCGAAGCCGGCGCCCGACACCATCCTGGCTTTCAGCGACCTCACCGGCCTCAGGCCGGCGGAGATCGCCATGGTCGGCGACAACAGGCACGACCTCGAAATGGCGCGTGCCGGCGGCTGCGGGCTGGCAGTCGGCGTGCTCTCCGGCACCGGCACCCGCGAATCGCTGGCCGGCATTGCCGATGTGGTCCTGGATTCGGTCGCCGACCTGCCGGATTTTCTCTCGGCGCGGGTCAAGGAGACGATCTGACGGCGGAGGCCGGGCAAATCAACTTGGGCTTTCCCGCCCACGGCTGAGATTGGTGGAAAGGAGACGGGCTGTTCCCTCAAAGGCGGACCTTGGTCCACCGCCAGATTTGGGACCGCTACGCACCTGCAGAAGGGCGCGATCGATTTTGCACGATCAGGGCTACCTCGGACGTATGATGAGTTCCCCATTCGCACAAGGGCGCGAGTACTCCGGCCAGGCTTTGACCAAAGTCGGTTAGTTCATACTCGACGTGCGGCGGCACCGTCTGAAAGTCAATGCGACGAATAACGCCATCATCCGTCAGTTCTTTCAGGTGCTGGATCAGCATTTTCTCGCTCACGTTGGTAACGAGCCTGCGGAGTTGACCGGTGCGTTTGGGCCCGCTGGCCAGATGATAGACGACAAGCGGCTTCCACTTGCCTCCAAGGATGGCAAGAACCGCTTCCAGGCCGCATTGGAAATTTGTCTCGGTCACGTCGATCTCCGAATTTTGGCACTTACCAAATAGTCGGTACTGGTTTGCAGGTCTGTTCTGACTTACCTGGATCGGACGACGGTGTCGATGTGCAAAAGCCCAAAGGAAATCACCATGGCCAAGATCCTCGTAACCGGCGCAACCGGCAATATCGGCCGAAAAACTCTCCAACATCTCCTGAAGCGGTTGCCCGCCAGCGATCTCGTCGGCCTGGCCCGCGATCCCGCCAAGGCGGCCGATCTGGCGGCCGATAGGATTGAGATCCGCCAAGGCGACTATCTCGACTATGACGGACTGGTGCGCGCGTTCGAGGGCATTGATAAGCTAATGCTCGTATCCGCCACGGCCTTTACCGATCGCAATACCCAGCACCAAAATGCCATTAGCGCAGCTCGGCAGGCGGGCGTTAAGCGCATCGTCTATATGCCGATCATCCACGAAGCAGGATCCGCCTTCACCTTGTCGGATATCACCGAGCAGGATCTGTTCGTCGAGGAAAAACTGAAGGCGTCCGGCCTAGCCTACACGCTCGTCCGTCATCCGCCCTTTATCGAGAGCATCCCATTCTACATCGGCGGAAACGCCCTGGAGACCGGGGTTCACGTGCCGGCTGGTGCGGGCAAGGCGGGCTATGCCAGCCGTGACGACCTAGCAGAGGCGCATGCCATTGTGCTGAGCCAAGACGGCCATGAATACAAGACATACTCGCTGTATGGCGATCCCGCCGTGTCCTTCGCGGATGTCGCACAGATCCTGTCGGATGTCAGCGGCAAGCGAGTGCCGTTTGTTTCCGGCTCGGATCACGATTACATCGCCCACTTAGTGGCGGCGGGTCTGCCCGAGCAGGCCGCCCGCTTCGCGCTTGTGTGGGTGCAAGGCATCAACGCCGGAGAATGGGGCGGCACGGCGGGGGATCTCGAGAAACTCTTGGGCCGCAAGCCGATGACAGCGGCCGAGTTCTTGCGGGCCAACCATGCGGCACTCCAAGCTTGAGACGGGGACCTTGAAGAACTGAGCGTTAGACAACGCAACATCGACATTGCCGGGGTGATGGCAGCAACGCGCCATCCCGCCGTTTTGCGACTCGCCGAGCCACCCTACGACGCCCGAATAACGCGCCTTGGATCATACCCCAATTTTGCGCCGCCGAATGTCAGCTCTGTATGGCTGCCTTCTGGCAGTCGTACTCACCTGACAAAGGTCCGGAACGAGGTCGAACCCGGCCATTCCGAGTGACTGGGATTGATCTCAGCGTCAGCGCTCTTCCGCCTCAAACGAAAAGACACCGCTCGGCTTGGTCGCAGCACCCTTCGCGTCGCCGAAATCCGGCACCTGGTATTCGGCGAGCAACCGCAGTCGGGACAGCGGCAGATCGTTGCGACGGGGATCGCCGACCAGCACGTCGATGCCGGCTGCCAGGCAGCGATCGAGGAACGGGGTGATGCGTAAAGCAACGTCGCACCCGTAGAAAACATCGCCTGCGAGCACGAGGTCAACTGCCGGCGGCGGGCCGGCGGTGATGTCTTCGCCTATTATTGTGATGGCAACGCCGTTGGCGACCGCGTTGAGCTCAAGAGCGGCAACGCCGTTGCGGTCGATCTCGGCGGCGATCACTTCGCGTGCCCCAGCCTTAGCTGCGGCGATGCCGACAAGGCCGGAGCCGGCACCAAGGTCGAGCACGCGGCGTCCCGCCACGGTTGTTGGATGGTCAAGGACATAGCGTGCGAGCACGGTGCCGCCGGCCCATGCATAGGCCCAGTAGGGCGGTTGTGGCTCCGGCGCGTCTTCCGCATCGTCTTCGGGCTCGACGAGCCGCCTCAATCCGCTGCCGGGGTGAGCTGTATAAAACTGGATTTCTGGAAGCGCAGGCACGGGGACAAGGCGCATGTTCGCCTTGATGAAGGTTGCCGGGTCGAGGCGTGAGCATCGATCCAGAGCATCGTTGTCGGCAAGATCGCCGTCCACTATTCGCGCAGTGCTCGCCGCAGGATCTTGCCGACCGGCGTCTTCGGCAGCTCGGTCCTGAATTCTATGTATTTGGGCCGCTTGTAGCCGGTCAGGTTCTCGCGGCAGAAGGCGGTGAGCGTCTCTGCGGTCAGCGCCGGATCCTTCTTGACCACGAACAGTTTCGGCACCTCGCCCGAATGCTCGTCCGGCACGCCGACCGCCGCCACTTCGAGCACGCCCGGATGCATGGCCACGACTTCCTCGAGCTCGTTCGGATAGACATTGAAGCCCGAAACCAGGATCATGTCCTTCTTGCGGTCGACGATCTTGGTGTAGCCGCGCTCGTCCATGAAGCCCATGTCGCCGGATTTGAAGTAGCCATCCTTGGTCATCACCTTGGCGGTCTCATCGGGCCGGTTCCAGTAGCCCGCCATCACCTGCGGTCCTCGGATGCAGACCTCGCCGACCTCGCCGAGCGGCAAATTGTTGCCGTCGTCGTCGCGGATGGCGATCTCGGTCGAGGGCAGCGGCAGGCCGATGGTGCCGGTGAAGTCGCCGGCGGTGAACTTGTTGGCGGTGGCGACCGGCGAGGTTTCCGAGAGGCCGTAGCCTTCGGTGACCGAACAACCGGTCAGCGTCTTCCAGCGTTCGGCGACGCCCTTCTGCACCGCCATGCCGCCGCCCAACGTCAGCACCAGCGGCTTGAAGTCGAGCTTGCGGAAATCCTCATTGTTGAGCAGCGCGTTGAACAGCGTGTTGAGGCCGGGAAAGATGTGCACCGGATACTTCTGCAGTTCCTTGACGAAGCCGGGAATGTCGCGCGGATTGGGAATGAGCACATTGCGGGCGCCTTGCTGCATGCCCATCAGTGCGTTCACGGTCAGCGCGAAAATATGATAGAGCGGCAGCGCGCAGATAAAGTTGGGGTGCGCCGGTTTCGGCTTGATCGTGTAGGCGTCCTCCATCCACTGCGCGTTCTGCGCGACGTTGGCGAGCACGTTTCTGTGCAGCAGTGTGGCGCCCTTCGACACGCCCGTGGTGCCGCCCGTATATTGCAGGAAGGCGACATCGTCTGCTTCCACCTTGGCCGGCTTGAAGCCCATGCCGGCGCCGGCCTTCATGGCGGCATTGAACTTGACATGGCCGGGCAAGGACCATGCCGGCACCATCTTCTTCACGCGGCGCACGACGAAATTGACGATGGTGCCCTTCAGGCCGCCGAGCATGTCGCCCATCGCGGCGACCACCACATGCTTGACCGCCGTCCTCGCGATCACCGCCTGCAAGGTGTTGGCGAAGTTTTCCAGGATGACGATGGCTTGCGCACCGGAATCCTTCAACTGGTGTTCGAGCTCGCGCGGCGTGTAGAGCGGATTGATATTCACCACGACATAGCCGGCGCGCAAGATCGCCATCATCGCCACCGGGTATTGCAGCACGTTCGGCATCATCAGCGCGACGCGCGCGCCTTTCTGCAGGCCCTTCGATTGCAGGTAGGCGCCGAAGGCCGCCGACAGCCGCTCGACATCGGTGTAGCTGATGGACTTGTCCATGCAGGTGAAGGCCGGCTGCGCGGAAAACTGCTTGCAGGCGCCGACGAGGAAATCGCCGATCGAGCTGTAGGGCAGGGCGCCGATCTCCGCCTGCACGTTTTTCGGATAGCTCTTGAGCCACGGCTTTTCCGGCAAGCCGGCGGCCAGCGCCGTCAATGCTTTCGGCAATCGGTTGGCGGTGGCGGCGGCCGGCCTTGCCGCCGGTGGGGCCTTCACCGCCGCCGCAGCCTTCGACGCCGGCCTGACAGCAGGCTTTGCCGCACCCGCTTTACTCCCCGGCGCCGTCTTTCCGGCCGCGGCCTTGGCCGGGGCTTTCACCGCCGGCTTTGTGCTTGCCCTTACGGGCGCCGCGGCCGCCTTCGGCGTGGCGACTTTGGCAATGGGTGCTTTCGGCTTGGCAGTACCGGCTGCTTTCGACGGCGCCTTGGCTCCCGCTTTCACCGTCGTCGTCCTTGATGCTTTTGCCACCCGTTCCTCCCTGGACAAGTTTGTTCATTCGCGCCGCGCTCGCCCCTGAATTGACCTCGCCTCTGAATTGACAAGGGCGCCCTCCGCTGCGGCCGTTATACCCTATGTATTGCCTCCCTTGGTGACCGTGCAAGTCTTGCCCTTGCGGCAACACGGCGAAAGATTTTCCGTCGAAAGTCCTTGCCGCCGCCGGCGCTGCCAAATGGTGTCCTGGCGCATCCCTCGGCCGCTCGGAAGCGCGGGGAACATTTATGTCGTCAGCTTGGCGATCAATAAAAAAATTCGGTTGTTAATAATCTCGTGAATGGAAGAAACTGCTAATTTTTTCTGCAATCTGGCAAAATAGCGGATTTTTTTCCTGCTTCCCGCGGGGTAAGCAAACGGGGTGTTCCAAAGCCGGAAAAACGGTGCTTATATGCGCGCTTCGCGAGCCTGATAGAGGGGCTTGGAAGAACATCAGGGAGTGCTCAATGAATAAGAAGCTGACTTTTGCAGCCGCGTTGCTGGCTGCAAGCGTCCTGGGCGGCGTGGCCAATGCGAAAACTCTGGTCTACTGCGCGGAAGCTTCGCCGGAAGGTTTCGATCCGGCGCCGTATACCGCAGGCCAGACGTTCGACGCGTCATCGCGCACCGTCTTCAACCGCCTTGTCGAATTCGATCACGGCAAGACGACGACCTCGCCGGGCCTGGCCGAGAGCTGGACGATCTCCGACGATGGCAAGGAATATGTCTTCAAGCTGCGCAAGGGCGTCAAGTTCGCCGCGACCGACTATTTCACCCCGACGCGCGACTTCAACGCTGACGACGTGGTGTTCTCGTTCGAACGCCAGGTCGACAAGAACGGCCCTTGGTTTCAGTACATTCCGGGCATTGCATACCAGTATTACAATGACCAGTTCGGCGAAAACATCGCCAAGGTCGAGAAGGTCGACGACCTGACGGTGAAGTTCATCCTCAAGGAGCCGGCGATCACTTTCATTCCAACGCTGGGCATGGATTTCGCTTCGGTCGTCTCCAAGGAATATGCCGACAAGCTGCAGGCCGACAAGACGCCTGAGCTGTTCAACCAGAAGCCGATCGGCACCGGTCCGTTCATCTTCGTTGACTACCAGACCGACGCCGCCATCCGTTACAAGGCCAACCCGGACTATTGGGGCGGCAAGCAGAAGATCGACGATCTGGTCTTCGCCATCACCACCGATCCGGCGGTGCGCGCGCAGAAGCTCAAGGCCGGCGAATGCAACATCATGTCGTACCCGGCACCGGCCGACATCGCCGGCCTGCAGGCCGATCCGAACCTGAAGGTCGAGGAGCAGGAAGGCCTCAATGTCGGCGCGCTGATGTACAACACCCAGCAGAAGCCGTTCGACGACGTGCGCGTCCGCAAGGCGCTCAACATGGCCATCAACAAGAAGGCCATCATCGACGCCGTCTTCCAGGGCGCCGGCCAGGTGGCGATCAATCCGATCCCGCCGACCATGTGGTCCTACAACAAGGAAGTGAAGGACGATCCTTACGATCCGGATGCAGCCAAGAAGCTGCTTGAAGAGGCCGGCGTCAAGGACCTCAAGATGAACGTCTGGGCCATGCCGGTGTCGCGCCCGTATATGCCGAACGCGCGCCGTACCGCCGAACTGATCCAGGCGGACTTCGCCAAGGTCGGCGTCACCGTCGAGATCGTCAGCTACGATTGGGGTGAATACCTCAAGCGCGCTTCCGCGGTCGATCACGACGGCGCCGTCATCGTCGGCTGGACCGGCGACAATGGCGATCCGGACAACTTCCTCGGCGTGCTCCTGAGCTGCGCTTCCGTCGGTTCGAACAACCGCGCGGAATGGTGCAACAAGGACTTCGATGCGCTCATCAACAAGGCCAAGACCGTTTCGGACCAGGCCGAGCGCACCAAGCTCTATGAACAGGCACAGGTCATCTTCAAGGAACAGGCACCCTGGGCGACGCTCGCTCACTCCAAGGTGTTCATGCCGATGCAGAAGACCGTCACCGGCTTTGCGATGGATCCGCTCGGTATCCATCGCTTCGACGGCGTCGATATCGCCGAATAAGGTTGCGATACGGGGGCGCCGCCACTTGGTGGCGCCCCCACTCGCCCGCCATGCTGCGTTATATCCTCGGCAAGCTCGCCCTCATCATCCCGACCTTCATCGGGATAACCATCCTCGCCTTTGGCTTCGTGCGCATCCTGCCCGGTGATCCGGTGCTGGTGCTTGCGGGCGAACGCGGCCTGTCGCCCGAACGCCACACGGCGCTCATGCACCAGTTCGGTTTCGACCTGCCGATCTGGCAACAATATCTGACCTATCTGACCAACATCCTCGGCGGTGATTTCGGCACCTCGTTTTCCACCAAGACGCCGGTGCTGAAGGATTTCCTGGTGCGCTTCCCGGCAACGGTCGAACTCGCCATCTTCGCCATGATCTTTGCCGTCATCCTGGGTGTCGCCGCCGGCATCTTCGCCGCGATCCGTCGCGGCTCCTGGTTCGATCAGCTGACGATGGGCACGGCGCTGGCGGGCTATTCCATGCCGATCTTCTGGTGGGGCCTGCTGCTGATCATCGTCTTCTCCGGCACGCTGCACTGGACGCCGGTTTCCGGCCGCATCGACCTTCTCTATTTCTTCAAGCCGGTGACCGGTTTCATGACCATCGATTCCCTGATCTCGGGCCAGAAGGGCGCCTTCCGTTCGGCGCTGTCGCACCTGATCTTGCCGACCATCGTGCTCGGCACCATCCCGCTCGCAGTCATCGCCAGGCAGACGCGGTCGGCGATGCTCGAAGTGCTGGGTGAGGACTATGTCCGCACCGCGCGTGCCAAGGGCCTGGCGCCGCGCCGCGTCATCGGCCTGCATGCCTTCCGCAACGCGCTGATCCCGGTCGTCACCACCATCGGCCTGCAGGTCGGCACGCTTTTGACCGGCGCCATCCTGACCGAGAGCATCTTCTCCTGGCCCGGCATCGGCAAATGGATGATCGACGCCATTTCCAAGCGCGACTATTTCACCGTGCAGGGCGGGTTGCTTTTGATCGCGCTGATCGTCATGTCGGTGAACCTCATCGTCGACGTGCTCTACGCCGTCATCAACCCACGCATCCGGGCCAACTGACATGAGCAACGAAGGCCCAGCCACCATCGAAGCCGCGACCGTCGTCAAGCCGCAGGACGCCAGGCTGCAGATGTTCGGCGAGTTCTGGCATTACTTCTCCGTCAACAAGGGCGCGGTGATCGGGCTCTTCGTCTTTGCGCTGCTGATCCTGATCGCCATCTTCGCGCCGCTGCTGGCGCCCCATTCGCCGGACGATCAGTTCCGCGACTTCTTCCTGACGCCGCCGGCCTGGCAGGAAGGCGGCAACGCGCAGTTCCTGCTCGGCACCGACGCTGTCGGCCGCGATATGCTGTCGCGGCTGATCTACGGCTCGCGGTTCTCGCTCGCCATCGGCTTCGTCGTCGTCACGTCAGCGCTGATCTCAGGCGTCATTCTCGGCCTGCTCGCCGGCTACTGCCGCGGCTGGGTCGACACGCTGATCATGCGCATCATGGACATCATCCTGGCCTTCCCGTCGCTGCTGCTGGCCCTGGTGCTTGTCGCGGTTCTCGGCCCTGGCCTCGTCAACGCCATGATCGCCATCGCCTTTGTGCTGCAGCCGCATTTCGCCCGGCTCACCCGCGCCGCCGTGATGGCCGAGAAGACCCGCGAATATGTCGTCTCGGCCAAGGTCGCCGGGGCCAGCCATCTCAGGCTGATGCTGGTCACCATCCTGCCCAACTGCATCGCGCCGCTGATCGTGCAGGCGACGCTGTCCTTCTCCAACGCCATCCTCGAGGCGGCGGCCCTTGGCTTCCTCGGCATGGGCGCGCAGCCGCCGACGCCGGAATGGGGAACCATGCTGGCCGAAGCGCGCGAGTTCATCCTGCGCGCCTGGTGGGTGGTGACCTTCCCGGGCCTCGCCATCCTGATCACCGTCTTCGCCATCAACCTGATCGGCGACGGCCTGCGCGACGCGCTCGACCCCAAGCTGAAGAGGTCGTGAGCATGCCTCTGCTCGAGATCAAGAACCTCACCGTTTCCTTCGACACCGCGGCCGGACCGTTCATGGCCGTGCAAGGCATCGACCTCTCGATCGAGCCGCGCGAAGTGCTGGCGATTGTAGGCGAGTCCGGTTCCGGCAAGTCCGTGGCGATGCTCGCGGTGATGGGCCTGTTGCCCAACACGGCAACCGTCAAGGCAGACCGCATGGCCTTCGACGGCGTCGATCTCCTGAAGCTCAGCCCGTCCGAACGCCGCAAGATCGTCGGCAAGGACATCTCGATGATCTTCCAGGAGCCGATCGCCAGCCTCAATCCGTGCTTCACCGTCGGCTTCCAGATCGAGGAGGTGCTGCGCTTCCATATGGGTATGGATCGCGCTCAGCGGCGGGCCCGCGCCATCGAATTGATGAAGCTGGTCGGCATCGCCGATCCGGAAGAACGGCTGAGCTCGTTTCCGCACCAGATGTCGGGCGGCCAATGCCAGCGCGTCATGATCGCCATCGCTATCGCCTGCAATCCGAAACTGCTGATCGCCGACGAGCCGACGACGGCGCTCGACGTCACCATCCAGAAGCAGATCCTCGATCTGCTGGTTTCGCTGCAGGCCAAATACGGCATGGGCCTGATCATGATCACCCACAATATGGGCGTGGTGGCCGAGACCGCCGATCGCGTCATCGTCCAGTACAAGGGCCGCAAGATGGAAGAGGCCGACGTGCTGTCGTTGTTCGAATCGCCGAAAAGCAATTACACGCGGGCGCTGTTGTCGGCTTTGCCGGAGAACGCCGTCGGCGACCGGCTGCCGACCGTTTCCGACATGCTGTTCGAGCCGGCCCCCTCTGCCGCGGGAGCCGCCTCATGAGCACCACGGTCCTCGAAGGCAAGAACATCGTCCGCGACTACCATATCGGTGGTGGCCTGTTCACCGGGCCGCGCACCGTGCACGCGGTCAAGGGCGTGTCCTTCAAGGTAGACAAGGGCAAGACGCTGGCCATCGTCGGCGAAAGCGGCTGCGGCAAGTCGACGCTCGCCCGCATCATCACGCTGATCGATCCGGCGACGTCAGGCGACCTGTTCATCGACGGCAACAAGGTCGACATCGCCAAGGGCGGATTGACCAAAGAGATGCGCCGCAAGGTCCAGATCGTCTTCCAGAACCCCTATGGATCGCTCAATCCGCGCCAGAAGATCGGCGACGTGCTGGGCGAGCCTCTGCTGATCAACACCGACAAGCCGGCGGCCGAGCGGCGCGACCTTGCGATGAAGATGCTGAAGAAGGTCGGCCTCGGTCACGAGCACTACAACCGCTACCCGCACATGTTCTCGGGCGGCCAGCGCCAGCGCATTGCCATTGCCCGCGCGCTGATGCTCAACCCAAGCCTGCTGGTGCTGGACGAGCCGGTCTCGGCGCTCGATCTTTCCGTGCAGGCACAGGTGCTCAACCTGCTCGCCGACCTGCAGGACGAGTTCCAGCTGACCTATGTCTTCATCAGCCACGATCTGTCCGTGGTGCGCTACATCGCCGACGATGTGATGGTGATGTATTTCGGCGAGGCGGTCGAATACGGCTCGCGCGACGAGGTCTTCGCCGACCCCAAGCACAGCTACAC
>NZ_RZQI01000741.1:0-3033 GCF_003998335.1 Mesorhizobium sp. M7A.F.Ca.CA.002.05.1.1
GCTACAAGCTGCGCGAAATGGTGGCCTCGCCGATCTGCGGCGCACTTGCGGCGGCCTACCTGACGCTGCCGGCGGTGTCCTACGCCAGGATCGCCGGCCTGCCGATGCCCGATCCCGCCGACGACACCACCACGCTGGCGGCCGCCTTCCTGATCGGCGTCTGCGCCATGTGGATTTCGGACGTCCTGTTCGAGTTCGTGGTGCGGAGAGTCAGCCGCGCGCGGGACGAATAGCTGGTGCGGCGGCGATTGCTTGGCGGAATTGCCGAGGCACGTTTCCCGCGGCATCGAACCATCGAAGACAACCCAAAATAGCCCGTTCCGGTTCGCCGGGCGGGCTATTTTCGCGTGTCGGGCCGATCAAGCGAGGATGTTGACCGCGCGTGCCGCGACCAGCGCGATGGTCAGCAGCGAGATCATGGCCTCGGCCATCATCAGCAGCTTGGCGCGCTGGGAGAGTGGCAAGGTATCGGTCGGCGAAAATGCGGTCGCATTGGTGAAGGCGAGGAAGAAATAATCGACGAAGCCGGGCAGCCAATCTCGAAGCTCACGGTCGTTCAACGTCATCTGCGCGAACAGGAAATCGGCCTGTGCGAGCTTGACGAGGCCGCAGGTCGGCGGACCGCCGCGGTCGGTGCTCCAGAACCACAAGGCAAAAACGATGACGTTGGTGACCCAGATGTTGAGCGCGTCGATCAGCAGCGTCGTACCGCTACTGCCGGCATGGCCCTCCAGCAAGGCACGCACCAGCAGGACCAGCGAACCGCAATTGATGATGCTGATGATGGCGGTCATGGTCAGGGCTGTTCTGCGGATCATGACCCGAAACTGGCCGATCGCATGCCACTCGTGGTCCTCGACCGCCTTTCGGGTGGCGGCCTGCGTCCAGGCGGTGGCCACCGACAAGGGCAGCAGCAGGGCCGCCTCCAGCGCGGGCGCCACCCAGCGCGGCCCGAATGAGAGATTGTTGATGACCAGAAGCTGCAGGCAGATGATGACGAGAACGGCCGCACGGGCCATCCAGAAATCGAGCGCACGGTAGTGAATGACGGCATGGTGGTGGCGCATTTTTCAAATCCTGGATGCTTTTTGGGGACGGCAACCGGTCAGGCGTAGGCGACGCCTGCCGCGATCACGCCCAAGGCGCCATGCCCGGCATGTTCAGGGTGCTGCGCGATGGCGTGTTCCATTGTTGTCTTGCTGGCATGTGATGACGGGAGAGGCGGCATGGTGGCGCGAAACTCTGCCTCAATCTTGGTTTTGCCATGGTCGGCCAAGTATACATTTTCGTAAGCTTCAAGTTCTGGGCTGTTCGTAAAACCGTCCGGTGTGATTTATCCACCGCATGACGCGAATCGACGAAACCATGAACGGTTGGCTGCCGGTCGGCAGTTCTGTTCCAGGCGACTGGTGGCAGTCGTCGATCTGGCCGGGGCTGACGCGCTATCCAGAAGCCGGCCTAGCGCTTTTATGCCTGACGCAGATCCTGTGCTGGACCGTGATGCCGGCGCTTGTCGATGCCGCCCCGCCCGGCGATGTCGTCGAGAGCTTTATGTGGGGCCGCGAATGGGTGCTTTTGACCTACAAGCATCCGCAGCTCCCCGGCTGGCTGCTCGAGATCAGCCATCTTCTGACCGGATCGTTCCGCTGGCCGCAATATCTGCTCGCCCAGCTTGTCGTCTCGGCGACCTTCGTCTTCGTCTACCTGCTGGCCCGCGACATGCTCGGGAGAACCCGCGCGCTGGCCGCCGTGCTTTTGATGCCGTCATTGTATTTCTTCGGCTGGCCGACACCGCAGTTCAATCATGATTACGCGCAGATGCCCTTCTGGGCCGCAATCTGCTGGCTGCTGTGGCGTGCGGGCCGTGGCGGTGGGCCGGGCTGGTGGCTGGCGCTCGGACTGGTGTCGGGCGTCGGGCTCTATGCCAAGTTTTCCACCGGGCTGCTGTTGCTCTTCGGGGCGATCTGGCTGTTGTCGGACACGCGGGCACGCAATCGGCTCGCCACGCCCTGGCCCTGGCTTGGGCTCGCGGTTTTCCTCGCCGTCGCCGCGCCACTGGCCATCCAGCTCTACCGCATCGATTTCCTGCCGCTGACCTATGTCGCCGGCCGCGATGAATGGGTGTTGGTCCACCGCGCCCGCCTTTACTATATCGGTGTCCAAATGGCGGGGCTCTGCGGCTTATTGCTGGTGCTGTCGATATCGGGGCTGTTGCGGCGTTCGCCCGCGCCGGAACAGCCCATTGAGCGCGGCGCGCTGGCCTATCTCGTGTGGATGGGGCTTGGTCCGGCGGTGCTTGTCATGGTGGCCTCGCTGTTTACCGGCGCCGGCGAGGCGTGGGGCGCGCCGATGTACAATCTGGTCGGCGTTGTGGCGATCGCCTTGCTGGGTCATCGGCTTGGCGCCGTCGAACTGCGACGGCTGGCGATCTGCGCGTTCGCCTGCATCCTCGGCATGTCCGGTGCCTATGCGGGCATCCGCTGGACGAGTTGCAATTTGCGCGGGCGCATGGATGCCGTCTGCTGGCCAGCGCGGCAGATTTCGGACGAAGCCGAGGCGGTCTGGCACGCGGCGGTGCCCGGTCGGCTCGACATCGTCGGCGGCGATACCCGCATCGCGTTGCTGGCGGGCCTCAACGCCTATGACAAGCCGTCGATCTTCACCGACCTCGACATGCGGCTCGCCCCCTGGATCACCAGCCAGCGGCTGCGCGATCACGGTATGCTCCTGGTCTGGCCCGGGAGCGGCGTGCCACCTCGGCTGCTGGCGTGGCTGGGAAACATCCCGGTCAAGACCGTTCTTTTCGCCTGGTCGCTCAGGGCACCACCGGTGGCGATCAGCTTTGCCGCCATTCCGCCTGGCATGAAGCTACCGGGTTTGATCGACAGCCTCGCCCAACCGAGCAATTGAGGTAGATCCACCGCGTCCGCTGGACGAAGCAGGTGACAATGCCCATTTATGGCGAGACCACTTGCTTTCACGCAATTCCAGACGGAAAACCGCTACACACTTTTCCTGGAATTGCTTTTGAGG
>NZ_RZQI01000742.1:0-3030 GCF_003998335.1 Mesorhizobium sp. M7A.F.Ca.CA.002.05.1.1
GCGCTCGCGCTGCTTGTCCATCTCGGCGCGAATCTTCTTGCCCATGGCGCGGCGCAGCAGATCGGCTTCGCCGAGCGAGTAGCCGGACAGCTCCTGCGCGATCTGCATCACCTGTTCCTGGTAGACAATGACGCCTTGCGTCTCCTTCACCAGATGGTCGATCTTGGGATGGATCGACGCCATCTCCTCCTCGCCATGCTTTCTGGCGTTGTAGGTCGGAATGTTCTCCATCGGACCGGGGCGGTAGAGCGCAACCAGCGCGATGATGTCCTCGATGCAGTCGGGCCGCATGCCGATCAGCGCCTTGCGCATGCCGGCGCTTTCCACCTGGAACACGCCGACCACTTCGCCGCGCGACAGCATGGCGTAGGTCTCGGGATCGTCGAGCGGGATCGTCGCCAGGTCGATCTCGATGCCACGCCGGCGGATCAGCTTGACCGCCGTCTCCAGCACGGTCAGCGTCTTCAGGCCGAGGAAGTCGAACTTCACCAGCCCGGCCTGCTCAACATATTTCATGTTGAACTGGGTGACGGGCATGTCCGAGCGCGGATCGCGGTACATCGGCACCAGTTCCGACAACGGCCGGTCGCCGATGACGATGCCGGCGGCGTGCGTCGAGGCGTGGCGGTAAAGGCCCTCCAGCTTCTGCGCCATGTCGAGCAGCGTCTGGACGATCGGCTCCCTCTCGGCCTCTTCGGCAAAGCGCGGCTCGTTGGCGATGGCGTCGGCGAGCTTGACCGGGTTGGCCGGATTCTGCGGCACCATCTTGGAGAGCTTGTCGACCTGGCCATAGGGCATCTGCAGCACGCGGCCGACGTCGCGCAGCACGGCGCGCGCCTGCAGCGTACCGAAGGTGATGATCTGGCCGACCTGGTCGCGGCCGTATTTCTGCTGGACGTAGCGGATGACCTCCTCGCGCCGATCCTGGCAGAAGTCGATGTCGAAGTCGGGCATCGACACGCGGTCGGGATTGAGGAAGCGCTCGAAAAGCAGCGAGAAGCGCAGCGGATCGATGTCGGTGATGGTCGTCGAATAGGCGACCAGCGAGCCTGCGCCCGAACCGCGGCCTGGCCCGACCGGAATGCCTTGCGCCTTGGCCCATTTGATGAAGTCGGCAACGATCAGGAAGTAGCCGGGAAACTTCATCTTGGTGATGATGCCAAGCTCGAAATTCAACCGCTCGCGGTATTGCTCGACCGAGTAGCCCGCAGTCGGGCCATGCATGGCGAGGCGCGCGTCGAGCCCCTCATGCGCCTGGCGGGCCAGTTCGTCGGCTTCCGCCTGCACCGCGGCGTCATTGTCAGCGACATCGCCGCCGGTGAAGCGCGGCAGGATCGGATTGCGGTTTTTGGGATAATAGGAGCAGCGCAGCGCGATCTCGACAGTGTTGTCGATCGCTTCTGGCAGATCGGCAAAGAGCCTGGCCATATCGGCCTGGCTGCGCAGGAAATTGTCCGGCGACAGCCGGCGACGATTGTCGGCGGCGACGACCGATCCTTCGGCGATGGCGATCAGCGCGTCATGTGCGTCATAGTCGTCACGGGAGGAAAAGAACGCCTCGTTGGTGGCGACCAGGGGCAGTTCATGGGCATAGGCCAGATCGATCGAGGATTTTTCGATCACGCGATCATAACCGGAAACCCGATCCAGCTCGACATAGAGCCGGTCGCCGAACATTGCCTTGAGGGTCAAAAGCCGGGCTTCGGCCAGATCGCGGCGATCTTCCTTGAGCGCGGTGCCGATCGGTCCGCGCGGCCCACCGCTGAGGCAGATCAACCCGTCACAAAAGCCTTCCATCATTTCGGTGGCCAGGTGCACGGCTTCGCCTGGCGGCGTTTCGAGGTAGACGCGGCTGACCAGCCTGACCAGATTGGAATAGCCGGCTTCGGTCGCGGCGAGCAGGACGACCGGCCGCATATCGGGACCTTGCCGTCGGCGGTCGCGCTGGCCATCGCTGTTTTCGCCGGAAAAGGCGAGCGCCGCCTGGCAGCCGATGATTGGCTGGATGCCGTCCTTCACCGCCTTCTGCGCGAATTCCAGGGCGCCGAACAGATTGTTGGTGTCGGTCACGGCAATGGCCGGGGCTTCGTCCTTGACGGCGTGAGCCACCACCTTGCCGATCTGCAAGGCGCCTTCCAGCAGCGAATAGGCCGAATGCACGCGCAAATGGACGAAGGGCCGCGCCGGGGCCTCCGGCCGCGCCGCAGCAATCGCTGCTTCGCGCTTCAGGGGATCGCGGGGAAGTTTTTCGTCGGCCATGGTGCTGTGTGAAGGTCCTTGAGTCGATGGAGATGTATTGTCCGGGACCGCGCGATGCCAGTCCAGCACAAACCACTGCTGATCACAGGCTGCCTGCCCGGCCAGCCTTACGCAAACTCCATGATCACCGCGTCGACAGCCAGGCTGTCACCCGGTTTGGCGTTGAGCTTGGAGACGACAAGGTCGCGTTCAGCACGCAGCACGTTTTCCATCTTCATCGCTTCCACCACCGCCAAGGTCTCGCCGGCCTTGACCTCCTGGCCTTCGGCAACGGCAATCGACACGACAAGGCCGGGCATCGGGCAAAGCAGCAGGTTCGACGTGTCCGGCGCCACCTTTTCGGGCATCAGCCTTTCCAGCTCGGCGGTGCGCGGCAGCATGGCGCGCGCGGTCACCGACATGCCTTTCCAGGCTATGCGAAAGCCGTTGGCAACCGGCCTGACCTGAGCCGTAACCTTGCGCTTGCCGACCGTGCCGCGCCAGACCAGGTCGCCCGGCCGCCAGTCTGATGCAACGGTCAACGCCCTGCCGGCCTCGATCGACAGATCGATTTCCATCGGAATGGAAATCATGCCCTCGATAATCGAGGCCGACAGATAGTCATCGCCGATCTTTACCACCCAGTCGCGCTTCAGAGCTCCCGAATGCGGCGCCAGCCGCCCGCCCAGCCGGTCGAGCCGGTCACGGCGCAGCAGTTCCACCGCCGTCGCAATCGACGCCAGCACGGCCTTCTCATCGTCGTTCGGTACGACCGGCGCGAAGCCGTCGGGA
>NZ_RZQI01000743.1:0-3028 GCF_003998335.1 Mesorhizobium sp. M7A.F.Ca.CA.002.05.1.1
TCATGGGTTCGTCCACCGGCGACCTGCTGGTCGAGGACGACGAAGGTGTCGCCTCGATCCTGAGAAACACGCGCCGCCGTGCCGCCTTTCATTCGGAAGACGAATTCCGGCTGCGCGAGCGTCTTGGCGAGCGCATCGAGGGCGATCCGGCATCGCACCCTGTCTGGCGCGATGAAATCGCCGCCTTGCGCTGCACCGAACGGCTTGTGCGCATCGCTAGGCAAGCGCGTGCCCGCATCCATGTCCTGCACATCTCGACGGCCGAGGAGATCTTGTTCCTCGAACAGCACAAGGATGTCGCGACCTGCGAGGCAACGCCGCATCATTTGACGCTGAGCGCCGACGACTATGGACGGCTTGGCACGCTGATCCAGATGAACCCGCCGGTGCGCCCCGCCCGCCATCGCGACGGCGTCTGGCACGGCATTGCGCAAGGCATTGTCGACGTGCTCGGCTCCGACCATGCGCCGCACACGCTGGCCGAGAAGGCCAAGCCGTATCCGGCCTCTCCGTCGGGAATGACCGGCGTGCAGACGCTGGTGCCGATCATGCTCGACCACGTCAATGCCGGCCGGCTAACCTTGCAGCGCTTCGTCGACCTGTCCAGTCATGGCCCGCAGCGGATCTTCGGCATGGCCAGGAAAGGCCGCATCGCCGCCGGCTATGACGCCGACTTCACCATCGTCGACATGATGCGGCGCGAGATGATCACCAATGCGCAGGCCGGCTCGAAAGCCGGCTGGACGCCTTATGATGGCAGGGAAGTGACGGGTTGGCCGGTCGGCACCGTCATTCGAGGCCGACGTGTCATGTGGGAGGGGGAAATCGTCACGCCAGGCCAGGGCAAAGCGGTGGAGTTTTCCGAGGCATTGCCCGTCTAGGCTCCCGGATCTCTGCAAGGGCAGAGGCAGAAAGCTCAATCCCCGGCGACGAAGAACGACCACTGTCCGGCAGGCGTGATGCCGACACGGTAGAAAATATAAGCGCCGAACTGCTTCATGTCGTTGAAATCGCCAGCGGTGACGATCTTGAACAGCTCGACCCGCTGCTTGGCGTCCAGCTTGTCCAGCGGCAGGGCGAAGAAATACGGCCACACATAGAGTTCTTGTGGCGTGCCGGCATCGAGGTGGACGTAGCCGGCATTAAGCACCTCCTCCAGGATGGCCAGAATCTCCTGACCGTCTGGGTCGCCGGAGAGGCCCTTGAGGAAGGCGATGGCGTCACCGTCTATGTCGGTCAGCGATATCTGTGTCATGCTCTCGCCCGTGCCGATCAACGGCCGCAGCTTTTCGATATCGCCGCCCTTGCAGGCTTCGACGATCAGATCGTGCATGCGCCGCACCGGTTCCGGCAGCTTGCCGAGATCGTAGACGACCTCGGGCACCGGCGTTTCCGGATCGACGCGCGGTCTGGTCACGCCGCCATCCGCCGGACTGTTCGGCTCGGCTTCGGCAGGAGCAGTCGGCTGGCTGGCCGGCGGCGGTGTTCCAACCGGGTTGGGCATCGGCACGGCGCTTCCGGGGGGCGACATGTCGTCGTCGGCCGGCGGCGTGACTGTCGGGGGGAGCTCTTCGCGCTTGATTTCGCTCAGTGCATACACGGGGCTGCTCGCGAGACACACAAGCAGGGGAATCGCGGCACAGCAAGCGGCGAAGGAGATGCGAAGGACCAAGCCACACGGCTTGCCTGACATCGAAAAACTCACTGCCCGTTTCTCCCTGCTTCCGGGCATGACGCCCGAGCGGCATGTTGCCGTCAAAGAACCGGACGTCGGTTCAGTGCCGCAGCCGTTCAGGTTCGAAGGCGCCAGCAATCACCTTTTCACGCATACGGTCGAGCAGGGCAAGGGCCGAGGTCTCGCCATTGGCACGCAACATCTCGCCGAAGGCTGTTTCGAGCGCTGCTTCGGCAATGATCTCGGGCTCTATCCCGGCGGAGAGACCTTCCGCCCAGGCCTCGCTGTGGCTTTCCACGGCGGTCAGGCGTTTTTCTTCCCTGACCAGCGCGTCGATGTCGTTGACACCATGTTCCATAAGCGAATGTCCACCCTTTCAAGCTGCGATCCGTCGATGTAGATCAGGCCTGATCTGTTCATTTCACACGCAGGGACAATTAAGTATTTGTAAATACGACATTTTTTTGATCGTCTTTTACAAAGCCCAATTGCCTTGTGCGAAGCTGCGTTCAGTCCGAGTCAAACTTAGCCGATTGGGGCGGCCTGCGGGGCGAAAACCTTCAGTTTGAGTTAATTCCGCTTTCGCGCTGTAAGGTTTCGTTAATACTGTTGCAGAAGTGCAACATGAGGATTGCACCAAGAAATCGCCGGGCACAAGCCGATATATCGGCTTGTGCCCGGCAATGATCCGGATAGTTGTTGATGAGCGAGTGCCTAGTTGCCGTAACGAGAGGCGATATCGCGAGACAGCGTCTCGCCTTCCTTCATGTAGCGGCTGATGGCTTCGGTCGCCGAGGACGTACACCTCGTATAGGTGCCGCCGAAGGAGCGGTAGCCGCGATTGAAGCTGGCAATGAAGCGGGCGCGCCGCTCGGCGTCCGGATTTTCCGAATCGAGCAGTTTTGTCATTTCGACACGCCACTGGTCGCCTTTCTCGCCGCACAGATTGCGCAGGAAATGCAGCGAGCCCAGAACCTCCGCCAGCCGCATCAACCCAGGCTCGAACGGCGATTCGGCGCTGAGCGCGGGCCGTATCGAAACGGTCGCGACGACCGCAAGACACGCGGCGAGGAGCATGGACGGACGGTTCATAAGCCTTCTCTACCCAACGGCGTGGCTCTGCCAAACAGGATAAGTCTTTGTGGCGAAACAATTTGTCGCCTGCAAGGCTGTTTTCAGGGCTTCGGCCCGTCGTCTCCGCGGGGGTCCAACAACTCCTCGGCCACGGCGAACACCGAGCCGGCGAGCGGCAATGCCGCCATCTCGCTGAGTGTATAGAAGGCCGCCGTCTCTGCGTCGTCGCTGGCTACCGCCTCGCCGCCGGCATAGGCCGCGCCGAAGACCGTGAGGAGG
>NZ_RZQI01000744.1:0-3024 GCF_003998335.1 Mesorhizobium sp. M7A.F.Ca.CA.002.05.1.1
TGCAGGTCGCCCAGCAGGATCTGCGTCGGGGTGAGCACCAGCGCCATCCACATGGCCAGCGAGAAAGCGAGGCGGCTGGCCTCCACATGCTGCCTGCGCCAAAGATGGAAGGCAGAGACGCCGGCCACGACGAAGGAGCCGGTAATGAAACTGGCGCAGACCATGTGGGCGAGCCGGTAGGGGAAGGAAGGATTGAAGATGACCTGCCACCAGTCGACGACATGAAAAATGCCGTTGGCGTCGGCCACCGCGCCCTGCGGCGTCTGCATCCAACTGTTGGCGGCGAGGATCCAGGTGGCCGACGTCAGCGTGCCGCCCGCCACCATGCAGCAGGCGAAGAAATGCAGTCCCCTGCTGACCCGGTTCTGGCCGAACAGCACGATGCCGATGAAGCCGGCCTCGAGGAAGAAGGCGGTCAGCGCCTCGTACATGAAGAGCGGGCCGAGGACGTTGGAGACCGAGCGCGAGAAGCCCGCCCAGTTGGTGCCGATCTCGTAGCTCAGCACGAGGCCAGTGATGACGCCCATGCCGAAGGCCAGCGCGAAGATGGAAATCCAGAAGCGCATGAGATCGCGATAGACCTCGCGTCCGGTGCGCCACCAAAGGCCGCTCAGTAGCGCGACGAAGCAGGCGAGCCCGATCGTGACCGTCGGCCACAGGATGTGGAAGCCCATTGTGAAGGCGAACTGGAGTCGGGCAAGGATGACGGCATCCATGGTCAAGCCACCTCAACCTGGACCTGCGCCCGCACGATGCGGATCGGAATGCCCTTGTAGGAGGGTGTGAAACTCATTGGATCGTGGGCGTGAAGCGGCACCAGCGGATTGGTCTCTGGGTAATAGGCCGCGCAGCCGCCGGCCGGGAATGCATGGGCGACCAGCTTGAAATTGCGAACCACTCGCTCCACGCCGTCGTCTGAAACGGTGACTAGGTCGACGCGGTCGCCCGGCTTGAAGCCGCGCTTCTCGATTTCCTCGACGCTTATGAACAGCACGTCGCGTTGGCCGAACACGCCGCGATAGCGGTCTGAGAGTGAATAGAGCGTGGTATTGTACTGGTCATGGCTGCGCACGCTGGTGAGCCACAAAACGTCCGCATCGGATGCGTTATCCTCGCCGAGCCCATCGAACGGCATGAAGTTCGCCTTGCCGGTAGCCGTATTCCAAATACGCTCGCGCGCCGTCGAGGGGAGGTGGAAGCCGCCGGGTACGCGGATGCGAGCGTTGTAGCCCTCGAAAATCGGAAAGACGTCTTCGATGGCGTCGCGTATCAGGTCGTAGTCGGCGACGAAGATCTCCCAGTCCACAACTGAGCGCATCCCGAGGGTGGCGCGGGCCATGCCTGCAACGATCGCGGGCTCGCTCTTCAGGTGCTCGGAGGCAGGTTCGTTCATGCCGGTCGACGCGTGCACCATCGACATAGAGTCCTCGACGGTGATGGATTGCGGGCCTGCCGCCTGCAGGTCAACCTCCGTGCGGCCTAGGCAGGGCAGGATGAGCGCGTCGCGGCCATGGATGATGTGGCTGCGGTTAAGCTTGGTCGAGACGTGAACAGTGAGATCGAGACGGCGAAACGCCTCCTGCGTGACCTGCCAGTCTGGGATGGCAGCGACGATGTTGCCACCCATGCCGATGAAGACGCGCGCTTTTCCCTCGACCATGGCCTCCAGCGCGGTGACGACATTGTGTCCATGCTCAGCAGAGGGCTCGAAGCCAAAACGCTGTCCCAGCCGGCCGAGGAATTCAGGGGTCGGAATTTCGGTTATGCCGACGGTACGGTCGCCTTGGACGTTGGAATGGCCGCGCACCGGGCACAAGCCGGCGCCTTCCTTTCCGATATTTCCCTTGAGCAGGCAAAGATTGGCAAGCTGCTGGACGCTTTTCGCGCCGTGCCGGTGCTGGGTGATGCCCATGCCATAGACGACGATCGCCCTCTTCGCCTTCATATAGACATGGGCGGCTTCCTCGATCGCCGAGCGCGTGAGGCCCGATCGCCGCTCGATGTCTTCCCAGCATGTGGCCTTGAGGTCGGCGACGAGCGCCTCGATGCCGACGGTGTGGCCGCGGATAAAATCCCAGTCAAGGGCCTCGATCTGGTGTTCGGCGCGCAGCCGCTCATCCTCCTCGACTAGCACCTTCATCAAGCCCTTGAGCACTGCGATGTCGCCGCCGACCTTGACTTGGTGCAGGCGCGAGCTGATCGGGGTGGACGTCAGCGTCGTCATCTCGATCGGGCTCTGCGGCGCCTGAAAGCGCTCCAGCGCCCGCTCGCGGAACGGATTGAACGAAATAATGGTTGCGCCGCGTCGCGAGGCACTGCGCAGGCTGGTCATCATGCGCGGGCTGTTGGTGCCGGGGTTCTGGCCGAAGATGAAGATGCAGTCAGTCTTGTCGAAATCGTCCAGCAGCACCGTGCCCTTGCCGACGCCGAGCGACTGCGGCAAGCCGACGCTGGTAGCCTCGTGGCACATGTTGGAACAGTCGGGGAAGTTGTTGGTGCCGTATTCGCGCACAAAGAGCTGGTAGAGGAAGGCGGCCTCGTTGGAGGTGCGACCGGAGGTGTAGAACTCCGCCATATTCGGATTGGGAAGGGCGCCCAGATGCCGACCGATCATGGCGAAGGCGTCGTCCCAGTTCACCGACAAGTAGCGATCGCTGGCTTGGTCGTAGGCCATCGGATGAGTAAGCCGCCCGACCATTTCGAGTTCGTAGTCGCTCCATGTCGAAAGCTCGGTGACGGTGTGAGCTGCGAAGAACTCCGGCGTGCAGCGCTTCGCCGTCACCTCCCAGGCGACTGCCTTGCCGCCGTTCTCGCAGAATTCGAAGGGCGAGGTGTGTTTGGGATCTGGCCAAGCGCAGCCCGGGCAATCGAAGCCAAGCGGCTGGTTCATGCGCAGCAGCGTTGTCGCGCCCTTGATCGCAATATCCTGCTCGACCAGGTGCTCGCCGAGCGCCTTCAGCGCACCCCAGCCGCCGGCGGCCTCGTCATAACGCTCAATACGCTTCTTGCCACTCATTTCTATGC
>NZ_RZQI01000745.1:0-3018 GCF_003998335.1 Mesorhizobium sp. M7A.F.Ca.CA.002.05.1.1
CCAGCACCAGACGGCGGTTGGTGATCCTTGCCAGTTGCGCCAGGCGCCCGGCCGGCCGCTCGCCATAGAGATCGGCCAGCGATGCCGGCAAGACCAGCGCCAGCACGCCGTTGGCGCGCTGTTCCCATTTCAGCCTGGGCATGATGCCCGGCATCGACGCCGTCAGCAGGTAGACGACGCGCATCATCGCGGCGAGCACGCGCGCCCGCTCCAGATAACGCGGCGGCGCCAACGCCTTGATCTCGGGGGCGATGGCTTCGTTGAAGATGCCGTCGTGACGATAGGCGTTGGCCATGGCCAGGAAGGCACGGCCGGGATGGTCGACGCCGAAGAAGGAGGCGTGCGCGATGATGTTGAGCGATTGCTTGCCGCGATATTCGGGATGCGCGCGCCAGCCGATATCGGCCAGCAATGCGGCCGCGTGGCGATAGCGCGCCTCGTCCTCGGTCTCGTCGATGCCGAAGGCGGCAAAGGTTTTGGCGGTCCAGTCGACAAGTTCATGCGCATGGGTGACGGAGCGCGAGCGCAGGCGTGCAAGCTCCTCCGAGGCCGAAATCAGCGGATCGGCCTTCTGCTCCGCCTCGTCGAGCAGCGAATAGAGAAAGCCTTCACGCACGCCGAGCGCCGAGACGATGATCTTCGACGGCTGCATCGCCGCCATGATCTCCTGCAGCACGACGGCGCCATAGGGCAGCAGCGAACGGCGGTTCTTGGAAACGCCTTCGATGCCCTTGACCTTCTCGATCTCGGCTTTGGCCACCTGCTTGAGGAAATTCGCCGCGCTTTCGGCCGAGATCTCGTAATGGTGCATGACGCCAAGCGGATAGTTGGTCATTTCCATGTGCAGCCGGGCGAGATTTCGCCAGGTGCCGCCGACGGCGTAGAAAGGCCTGCCCTGCCCGCCTTTCAGCAGCTTGGCCTTCGCCAGTTCGTCACGCGCGATCTTCGCCGCCTGGGTCAGCGAGTTCTTCGCCATGTCCTGCAGGCGCAAGCCGCCCAGCGGCAGTGTGATGCCGTCGCCGATCGCTTCGCCGGCGACGTCGACCAGTTCGAGGCTGCCGCCGCCCAGATCGCCGGCGATGCCGTCGGCCGGATGGAAGCCGGAAATGACGCCGAGCGCCGAATAATACGCTTCCTGACGGCCGCTGATGACACGGATCTCGGTCTTCAGCACCTCCTCGGCGCGGTGGATGAAATCAGGGCCATTGACCGCCTCGCGGGCCGCGGCGGTGGCCAGCACATACATCTGCTCGGCGCCGGCCTGGTCGGAAAGCGCGCGAAAGCGACGGAACTCTTCCATCGAGCGCGTCACCGCCTCGGGGTCGAGCTTGCCGGTCGAAACGATGCCCCGGCCGAGACCGGCCAGCATCTTTTCGTTGAACAGCATGGTCGGCGAGCGCGCCAGCCCCTCATAGACGACGAGGCGGATCGAGTTCGATCCGATGTCGATGATGGACAGCGGTCGGCGGTCCTGCAGCCGGCCCTGGGAATCAGACAGCATCAGCCGGACGCTGCAGCGTTCTTCTTGCGGCGCTTGAACTGCGCAATGCGCTTGGGCGCATGCGACTTCAGCGCGTCACCCCGTCCCGACAGGCTCGGATTGGTCATGAAATATTCCTGCGCGTTGAACGGTTCCTCGCCCTCCTCCAGCACGACGCGCCGGGAGGTTCCATCAGCCAATACGTCGAAACTTTGCTGATTGTCCATGATGTTGCCCAGCATGATCTGGCCAAGGATCTGTTCGTGCACAGTTGGATTCGTGATCGGCACCATGGTTTCGACGCGGCGGTCGAGATTGCGCGGCATCAGATCGGCCGAGGAGATGTAGACGATCGCCTCGTCCGACGGCAGGCCGTGACCGTTGCCGAAACAATAGATGCGGCTGTGCTCGAGAAAACGGCCGACGATCGATTTTACGCGGATGTTTTCCGACAGGCCCGGAACCTGCGGCCTCAGGCAGCAGATGCCGCGCACGACCAGGTCGACCTCGACGCCGGCCCGGCTGGCATCGTAGAGCGCGTCGATGATAATCGGATCGACGAGTGCGTTCATCTTCATCCAGATGCGCGCCGGTTTCCCCTGCACCGCGTAGGCAATCTCGTCGGCAATGTGCTTCAGGATGCGGCTTCTCAGCGTGAACGGCGAGATCGCAAGCCGCATTTCGTCGGTCGGCTCGGCATAGCCGGTGATGAAATTGAACAGCTGGGCGACATCGCGGGCAATCGTCGGATCGGTGGTGAAGAAGGACAGGTCGGTGTAGATGCGCGCCGTTACCGGATGGTAGTTGCCGGTGCCGAGGTGCACGTAGTTGCGCAGCTTGCCGTCCTCGCGCCGCACCACCAGCGACATTTTCGAATGGGTTTTCAGCTCGAGAAAGCCGAACACGACCTGCACGCCGGCACGCTCCAGATCGCGCGCCCAGCGAATGTTGGCTTCTTCGTCGAAACGCGCCTTGAGCTCGACCAGCGCGGTGACCGACTTGCCGGCCTCGGCCGCGTCGACCAGCGCACGCACGATCGGGCTGTCATTGGAGGTGCGGTAAAGCGTCTGCTTGATCGCCACCACTTCCGGATCGGCCATCGCCTGGCGCAGGAACTGCACCACGACGTCAAACGATTCGTAGGGGTGATGGACGACGATGTCCTTCTCGCGGATGGCGGCGAAACAATCGCCGCCATGCTCGCGGATACGCTCGGGAAAACGCGGATTGTAGGGCATGAATTTCAGGTCGTCGCGAGGGACGGCGACGATCTCGGAAATCTGGCTGAGCGCCAGCGGCCCGGTGAGCACGCTGATGCGGCTCGACGACACGCCAAGCTCGCCTGCCACGAAGTCGCGCAATTCGCCAGGCATCAGCCTGTCGAATTCGATGCGGATCACCGAACCGCGCCGCCGCCGCTTCAGCGCCGTTTCGAACAGGCGCACGAGGTCCTCGGACTCCTCCTCGACCTCGATATCGCTATCGCGAATGATGCGAAACGTGCCGGAGCCCTTGACCTCATAGCCGGGGAAGAGCTT
>NZ_RZQI01000746.1:0-2992 GCF_003998335.1 Mesorhizobium sp. M7A.F.Ca.CA.002.05.1.1
CCTCGGGGCTCGACGAGCGGGTCAGCATCGGCGCGATGATCGAGGAGCCGAGATTGACGCCGAGGATAAGAACGACGCCGAGTTCAGGCGTGATCAGGCCGCGGCCCGCCAGCGTCGCCATCAACAGCACCGCCGCGATGCTCGACTGGAACAGCCAGGTGATCAGCGCCGCCAGCAGATAGGCGGTGATGGAATCGGTCGAGAAGTAGTTGATGATGACCGGCATGAGCTGGCTGTTGCGCAGCGGCTCAGACGCCTGTCCGATCATCTCCAGCGACAGGATCAAAAGGCCGATGCCGACCAGAATGCGGCCGGTCTGGCGCCAGTCGCGCCGCTCGGTGGCCATGAACATGACCGTGCCGGTGATCAGGCACAGCGGCACCAGCAAGGTGAGGTCGAAGGTCAGCAGCTTGACCACCAGCGCAGAGCCGATCTCGGCGCCGCGCACTGCCAATTGGCCCGCGGCGCCCGAGACGATGCCAGAGCCGGCGAAGGAGCCGACCAGCAGCGTGACGGCGGTGGAGCTTTGCAGGGCGATGGCAAGGCCGGTGCCGGCCAGCACCGCCATGATCGGATTGCGCATGGTGGCGCGCAGGCGATGGCGCAGCACGTCGCCATAGGCGCGTTCGACGCCGGTCTTCACCATGCGGGTGGCAAACAGCATCAGCGCCACGGCGCCGGCCAGATGCAGAAGGACGACGGACCCGCTCATTTCGTCCCCCGCATGCAAACCGGATGCGCGTCCTGTTTGGCGTGGCGATCAGAAGGGAAAACGAGGGTACGAATCATGTTCATGGCGGTGGCTTATAATAGCTCGAATATTTTAGCCGGATAATAAAATCTTGTCGATTTCAAGGGCCGTTGCAGCGCGACGGGCGGTGTCGGAAAATGGACGGACGCGCAAATGGTTGCATTGCGGGGCGGACGCGAAGCAACGGATAGGCCGAGTTAGCAGCGCGACAGACTCCTGACCTTTGCGATTATGTTCAGCTCTATCGGGTAAATCAAGGAATTCATTACGCAATTGTAATGCAGGCGTTCAGTTTCGGTTCATCGGTGGCCCGCTATTCCTCTGGCATCGACAACCAAGGAGACTTCTCTTGAAACGCATTGTCCTTTCCGCACTCGCTTTCTCGATGCTGGCCGCTACGTCGCTCACCGGCCAAGCCGCACCGCTGAACGCACCGAACGCTCCGCAGTCGAACTACAGCCAGGTCGACTGGCAAAAGCCCACCAACAGGGATGTCAAGAAGCGCTTCATCCAGAAGCGCGTCATCCATAAGAAGGTCATCGTAAAGCGCAACAACTGGCGCAACGGCCACAAATATTCAGGCTGGAGACAGCACCAGCCGATCCGCGACTACGGCCGCTACGGCCTGCATCGTCCCGGCCGCGGCCAGGAATGGATCCGCGTCGGCAACGACTATGTGTTGGTCGGTGTGCTCTCCGGCGTCATTTTCGGCGCGCTTGCCGCGCACTGATCGCTCCCCAGGCGGATATTGGAAAGAGGCGGCCCGCAACGGCCGCCTCTTTTGCCTGTGGAAACCGGGTATGGCCCGCATTAAGGGTCGTCGGATTTCGCGGGTATGATTATATAATCGGGAAACGAGTTCCCCGATGCGCTTTCCACCCGCCTTCCTCGACGAGATACGCGACCGCGTGCCGATTTCATCGGTGATCGGCCAGCGCGTTGCGTGGGACAGGAAGAAAACCAACGCGCCGCGCGGCGACTATTGGGCGTGCTGCCCGTTTCATGGCGAGAAGAGCCCGTCCTTCCACTGCGAGGACAAAAAGGGCCGCTATCACTGTTTCGGCTGTTCGGTTTCGGGCGATCATTTCAAGTTCCTCACCGAACTCGATGGGATGAGCTTTCCCGAAGCGGTCGAAAAGATCGCCGACATGGCCGGTGTGCCGATGCCGGTTCGCGATGCGCAGGAGGAGCGGCGCGAAAAGGAACGCGCCAGCCTGACAGACGTCATGGAGATGGCCACCACCTTCTTCCAGGAACGGCTGCAGGGGCCGGAAGGCGCCAAGGCGCGTGCCTATCTGCGCGACCGCGGACTGACGCCGGCGACGCAGCAATCGTTCCGGCTCGGTTTTGCGCCCGACAGCCGCAATGCGCTGAAGGAGCATCTCGCCGCCAAGGGCGTGCCCAAGGCCGACATCGAGGCTTGTGGACTGGTACGCCACGGCGACGACATCCCGGTTTCCTATGACTGGTTCCGTGACCGCATCATGTTCCCGATTCCGGATTCCCGGGGCAAGATCATCGCCTTCGGCGGCCGTGCTTTGCAGCCGGACGCGCTGGCCAAATACATGAACTCGCCTGACACCGAGCTCTTCCACAAGGGCAACGTACTCTATAATTTCGCCCGCGCCCGCAAGGCCTTGGCCAAGGGCGGCACGGTCATCGCCGTCGAAGGCTATATGGACGTGATCGCGCTGGCGCAGGCCGGCTTCGAGAATGTCGTGGCGCCGCTCGGCACCGCGCTTACCGAGAACCAGCTCGAACTGCTCTGGCGCATGGCGCCGGAGCCGATGCTGTGCTTCGACGGCGACAAGGCCGGGCTGAAGGCAGCGTGGCGGGCCGCCGACATGGCGCTGCCATCTGTGCAGGCCGGCCGTTCGGCGCGCTTCGCGCTGCTGCCGGAAGGCAAGGATCCCGACGATCTGGTCAAGGCCGAAGGACCGGATGCGTTTCGTCGCGTGCTGGCCGAGGCGCGGCCGCTGGTCGACCTTTTGTGGATGCGTGAGACGGCGGGCGGCGTCTTCGATACGCCGGAGCGGCGGGCCGAACTCGAGAAGACGCTGCGCGAGCTGACCAGCCGCATCCGCGACGAAAGCCTGCGCTACCACTACCAGCAGGAGATGCGCGAGCGTGTGCTGAGCTTCTTCGGCTCGCAGCGCAGTGGGCGTCAAGGTCGGCAGGACTGGAAACAGGGCCAGGGCAAGACGGCCGCGCCCGGCGGGCAGTTCGCCAAAGGCGGTGGCG
>NZ_RZQI01000747.1:0-2988 GCF_003998335.1 Mesorhizobium sp. M7A.F.Ca.CA.002.05.1.1
ATCAAGGCCAGCCCGAACCATGTCAGGGCATAGGCCAGATGGTTGTTGTGGAACGAAACGACCGTCAGGCCGCCGACCGGCCACCCTCCCGGATTGGGCGCGGCATCGGCATCGATGAAATAAGGAGCGACCTGCCCGAGGCATTGCGTCGTGGCGATCGCCTGCACATCGCGCGAATACCAGCGGTTGGCGGCCGGATCGTTGTTGCGCAGGAAGCCGCCCTTCGGTTCGGTCAGGCGCAGCAGGCCGCGAATTCCGGTGTGATCGCCCGAGGGCTTGCCTGCGAGGCGGGTTGCCGGATCGCGCTTGTCCGTCGGCACGAAGCCCCTGTTCACCAGAATCGTGAAGCCATCATCCGCTCGGAACGGCGCCATTACCCAGAAACCACCGCCGCGATCGGTGACCGCCTGGACCAGGGTCTCGCGATCACCGAGGAACCGGCCCGTGACGGCAAGCTGGCGATACTCATCATCCCTGGCGTTGATCTCTGGCCAGGCCGAAGGCGCCGGGGCGGCCACAGGTACCGCCTTGAGACGCTGGTCGACACGCTCGATCAGGTCGAGCTTCCAGACGCGGCGCTCCAGCTGCCAGATACCGAGCGCCGAGAACCCTGCGACGCCGATGGCACCGCAAAGGCAAAGCACCAACAGCGTCCATGGTGAACGCGTAACCCTTTGGCCGTCGCCTGTATTCGAATGCGGTGTCGTCCGCGCCTGTTCATCCAAAGCCAGGTCCCTCTCTCAGGGTATCTGACTCATGTCATGGCCGGGCATCATGTTGGCGTTCAGATGGTACATGACCCAGAGCGAGCCCGTCAGCGCGATCACCACCAGGATGAGGGTGAAGATCAGGGCCATCATGGTCCAGCCGCTCTCCGACCTGGTGTTCATATGCAGAAAGAACACCATGTGGACGATGATTTGCACGACGGCGAAGGCCATGATGGCAATCGCCGAAGCCATCTGATTGCCGAGTGCGTTGGTCATGACCAGCCAGAAGGGAATGGCGGTCAGCACGACGGACAGGCCGAAGCCTGTCAGATAGCCGCGCAGCGAGCCGTGATCGACGCCGTGACGCGCGTGGCTCTGGTCGCTGGTGTCTGTGTGGTGGCCGGCGCTCATCGCAACATTCCCATCAGATAAACGAAGGTAAAGACGCCGATCCAGATGACGTCAAGGAAGTGCCAGAACATGCTCAGGCACATCAGGCGCCGCTGGTTCGCGGCGATCAGCCCGTGCCTGGAGACCTGCACCATCAGCACCACCAGCCAGACCAGGCCGAAGGTGACGTGCAGGCCGTGCGTTCCGACCAGCGTGAAGAACGATGACAGGAAGCCGCTGCGCTGCGGCGTCGCCCCCTCGTGGATGAAATGGGCGAATTCGTAGAGTTCGATGCTGAGAAAGGCGAGGCCGAACAGGCCAGTGATCACCAGCCACACCTGCATGGGTTTCACCCGTCCCTTCGCCATCTCCAGCATCGCGAAGCCGTAAGTGATGGAGGACAGGAGCAGCATGGTGGTGTTCAGCGCGACCAGCGGAAGATCGAACAGATCCTTCGGCGCGGGTCCGGCCGCGTAATTGCCACCGAGCACGCCGTAGACCGCGAACAGCATCGCGAAGATGAGGCAGTCGCTCATCAGGTAGATCCAGAAGCCGAGCATGGTGCTGCTGCCGCTCTCGGCATGGCCGTGGTCGTCTTCCAGGTGGAAGACCGTGTCGTCGATCACCGTGTCGGCGTGTGCCATGGTGCTTATCCCGCCTGGCTGGTGGCTGCGAGCAGGCGTGTCCGCTCGTCCTCGACGCGGGTGACGTCACTGGACGGAATGTGGAAGTCCCGGTCGTAGTTGAAGGTATGCGCGATGGCGTAGCCGATCAGGGCGACGAAGCTGACGATCGCCAGCCACCAAATGTACCAGATGAGCGCCATGGCAAGCACCACGCTCAACCCGGCCAGGACGACGCCGGCTCCGGTGTTGCGCGGCATGTGGATGTCGCGGAAGCCCGTCAACGGACGCTGGTAGCCGCGATTCTTCATGTCCGCCCAGGCGTCGAGATCGTGGACGACGGGCGTGAAGGCGAAATTGTAGGCCGGGGGCGGCGACGAGGTTGCCCATTCGAGGGTGCGCCCGTCCCACGGATCGCCGGTATCGTCGCGAAGCTGCTCGCGCCGGCGCACGCTGACGAAGATCTGGATGAGGAAGGACAGGATCCCAAGCAGGATCAGGAAGGCGCCGAAGGCGGCGATGATGAACCAGATCTGCAGCGAGGGATCCTCAAAGGTGCGCAGCCGGCGCGTTACGCCCATCAAGCCGAGGATGTAGAGCGGCATGAAGGCGAACCAGAAGCCGACCACCCAGAACCAGAACGACATCTTTCCCCAGAACGGATCGAGCCGGAAGCCGAATGCCTTGGGGAACCAGTAGCTGATGCCGGCAAACAGGCCGAACAGCACGCCGCCGATGATGACGTTGTGGAAATGCGCGACCAGGAACAGGCTGTTGTGGAGCACGAAGTCGGCCGGCGGAACCGCGAGCAGCACGCCGGTCATGCCGCCGACGACGAAGGTCAGCATGAAGGCGACCGTCCACATCATCGGCAGTTCGAAGCGGATGCGGCCGCGGTACATGGTGAACAGCCAGTTGAATATCTTGGCGCCTGTCGGGATCGAAATGATCATCGTTGTGATGCCGAAGAACGAGTTGACGCTCGCTCCCGATCCCATGGTGAAAAAGTGATGCAGCCAGACCAGGTAGGACAGGATGGTGATGACGACGGTCGCGTAGACCATCGACGTGTAGCCGAAGAGCCGCTTGCCGCAGAAGGCCGAGGTCACTTCCGAAAATATGCCGAAGGCCGGCAGGATCAGGATGTAGACCTCGGGGTGGCCCCAGATCCAGATCAGGTTCACGTACATCATCGGATTGCCGCCGAAGTCGTTCGTGAAGAAGTTGGTGCCGACATAGCGGTCGAGAGCCAGCAGGGCCAGCAC
>NZ_RZQI01000748.1:0-2978 GCF_003998335.1 Mesorhizobium sp. M7A.F.Ca.CA.002.05.1.1
GTGTCCAGGTGATTACGCCCAATCCCAAAACCTCCGGCGGCGCGCGCTGGAACTATCTCGCCGCCTGGGCCTACGCCAACGCCAATGACGGCGGCGACGAGGCCAAGACCAAGGAGTTCGTCGGCAAGCTCTACGCCAATGCTCCGGTGCTCGACACCGGCGCGCGCGGCTCGACCGTGACCTTCGCGCAAAAGGGTCTTGGCGATGTGCTTATCGCCTGGGAAAACGAGGCCTATCTGGCGCTCGACGAGTTCGGTGCCGACAATTTCGACATCGTCTACCCGCCGACCTCCATCCTGGCAGAACCGCCGGTGGCGGTAGTCGACGCCAATGTCGATGCCAAGGGCACGCGCAAGGTCGCCGAAGCCTATCTGAGCTGGCTCTATTCCAAAGAAGCGCAGACGATCATCGCCAAGAACCATTATCGTCCTGCCAAGCCCGATCTGGTGCCGGCCGAGGACCTCGCCAAGCTGCCGCCGATCAAGCTCGTAACCATCGACGATCCACAGTTTGGTGGCTGGAAAAAAGCACAGCCTTATCATTTCGGCGATGGTGGTATATTCGACCAGATCTACAAGCCCCAGTAAGCAGTCGATATTCAGGACGACATGACCACAGCACCCGCCCAGGCGGGGTGGCGATTCAGGCAGCCGAGCGTCATTCCGGGTTTCGGATTGACGCTCGGCTTCTCGCTTGCCTACCTCACCCTCATCATCCTCATCCCGCTATCCGGGCTGCTCTGGCGCTCGGCCGCCCTTGGCTGGCCTGAATTCTGGGCGATCGCCACCGATCGCCGCACCATCAATGCGCTGAGAATCAGCTTCGGCACCGCCTTCGTCGCGGCTGCGGTCAACGTCGTCTTCGGCACGCTGGTCGCATGGGTGCTGGTGCGATACCGTTTCCCCGGCCGCCGCATCGTCGATGCCATGGTCGACCTGCCCTTCGCCCTGCCGACGGCTGTGGCCGGCATCGCGCTGACCACGCTCTACGCGCCGAACGGCTGGATCGGCAAATTGCTGATGCCGCTCGGCATCAAGGTCGCCTATACGCCGCTCGGTATTGTCATCGCGCTGATCTTCATCGGCCTGCCCTTCGTCGTGCGCACCGTGCAGCCGATCATGGAGGAGATCGACAAGGAAGTGGAGGAAGCCGCCGCCACGCTTGGCGCCAATCGCTTCCAGATCATCACCCGCATCCTGTTTCCGGGCCTGGCGCCGGCCATCGTCACCGGCTTCGCCCTCGCCTTCGCGCGTGGCGTCGGTGAATACGGCTCGGTCATCTTCATCGCCGGCAACTTGCCCTACAAATCAGAAATCGCACCCCTGCTGATCGTCATTCGGTTGGAGGAATACAATTATCCGGCGGCGACAGCGATCGCGGCGATCATGCTCGCTCTGTCGTTCATCATGCTTTTGGTCGTCAATCTCGCACAGTCATGGAGCCGCAAGCGCTATGGCTGACCCGGAGATCAAATCCTACGAACCGCATCATGAAAGCCAGTCGGCGGCGGTCACTGAAAGCCGCCCTGCGCGCCTTGCTCTGATGGCCGTCGCCTTCGCCTTCCTCGGCATTTTCCTGCTCTTGCCGCTGATCATCGTCTTCAACGAAGCCTTCGCCAAGGGCATCGGTGCCTACACCGAAGCGCTCGGCAGTGCCGACACGCGCTCGGCGATCCGGCTGACGCTGCTGGTGGCGGCGATCTCGGTGCCGCTCAACATCGTCTTCGGCATCTCCGCCGCCTGGGCGATCGCCAAGTTCGAGTTCAAGGGCAAGGCCTTCCTGACCACGCTGATCGACCTCCCCTTCTCGGTCTCGCCGGTCATATCGGGCCTCGTCTATGTGCTTCTGTTCGGCGCCCAGGGGCTGCTCGGCACATGGCTGAAAGCGCATGGCATCGTCATCCTGTTTGCCGTGCCGGGCATCGTGCTGGCCACAATCTTCGTCACCTTCCCCTTCGTCGCCCGCGAGTTGATCCCGCTGATGCAGGAACAAGGCAATGGCGACGAGGAGGCAGCGCTTTCGCTCGGCGCCAATGGCTGGCAGACCTTCTGGTACGTGACCTTGCCCAACGTCAAATGGGGGCTGCTCTACGGCGTGCTCCTGTGCAATGCGCGTGCCATGGGCGAGTTCGGCGCGGTATCGGTGGTGTCGGGCCACATACGCGGCCTGACCAACACCATGCCGCTGCATGTCGAAATCCTCTACAACGAGTACAACGCCGTCGGTGCCTTCGCCGTCGCTTCATTGCTTGCGGGCCTGGCGCTCGTCACGCTGGTCTTGAAAACACTTCTCGAGATGCGCTACGGCGCCGAGATCGCCGCGACACGCGGGCACTGACAAAGGGACCACTATGGAAGTTCGCGTTGCCAACGTGCGCAAGGAGTTTGACCAGTTTCCGGCGCTTCACGACGTGTCGCTCGACATCAAGTCGGGCGAACTGATCGCGTTGCTGGGACCGTCCGGTTCCGGCAAGACGACGCTGCTCAGGCTGATCGCCGGGCTGGAGCGGCCGACACGGGGAAAGATATTCTTCGGCGACGAGGACGCCTCGCACAAGTCCATCCAGGAGCGCAATGTCGGCTTTGTCTTCCAGCACTATGCGCTGTTCCGGCACATGACGGTGGCGGACAATATCGGCTTCGGCCTGAAGGTCCGGCACGGACCGTCGCGCCCGCCGGCGCAGGAGATCCGCCGTCGCGCCTCCGAGCTTCTGGACCTCGTCCAGCTTTCAGGGCTCGAAAAGCGCTATCCGGCGCAGCTCTCCGGCGGCCAGAGGCAGCGCGTGGCGCTGGCGCGCGCCATGGCGATCGAGCCCAAGGTGCTGCTGCTCGACGAGCCGTTCGGCGCGCTTGACGCGCAAGTGCGCCGGGAATTGCGCCGCTGGCTGCGCGAAATCCATGACGCCACCGGCCACACCACCGTCTTCGTCGCCCACGACCAGGAAGAGGCGCTGGAGCTTGCCGACCGCGTCGTGGTGA
>NZ_RZQI01000749.1:0-2977 GCF_003998335.1 Mesorhizobium sp. M7A.F.Ca.CA.002.05.1.1
GGCGCGACGGCGATCCAGCTTGCCTCGGCCTTCGGCGCCTATGTCATCACCACCGCCGGCAGCAAGGAGAAATGCGACGCCTGCCTGAAGCTCGGCGCAGACCGGGCGATCAACTATCGCGAGGCGGATTTCGTCGCCGCGGTCAAGGAGGCAACGGACGGCAAGGGCGCCAACGTCATCCTCGACATGGTCGGCGGCGACTATGTGGCGCGCAACTATGAGGCCGCTGCGGTCGAGGGTCGGATCGTCCAGATCGCCGTGCAGGCCGGCGCTGTCGCAAGCGCGGATTTTTCGAAAATCATGGTCAAGCGGCTTACCCACACCGGGTCGACGCTGAGGCCGCGCACCGTCGAGTTCAAGGCGGCGATCGCGGCGGCGCTGGAAGCGCAGGTGTGGCCGTTGCTCGGCACGCGCAAGGTTGCTCCTGTCATGGACATGATCTTCCCGCTCAGCGAAGCCTGGCGGGCGCATGAGCGGATGGAGGACGGCGAACACATCGGCAAGATCGTGCTCGACGTCGGCTGACAGCGAGCGAGGTCAGCGCCTCGCTGCCTACAAGATGAACAGAAGCTTAATGCTGCAATGCAGCATTTGCATCATTGCTATGCAAAATCAGCCATTCAAGTCCTCATCGATGACGCCTATTTGAGCACCATCGAAACGAACATCAATTTGGAGGACTACCATGAACCCGATCCGCGCTTTCCGTAACTGGCGTATGTACACCGAGACCGTCCGCGAACTGAACCGTCTCAACGCACGTCAGCTCAGCGATCTCGGCATCAACCGCGCCGACATCGAAAAGATCGCCCGCAGGGCTATCTAAAGCCACGTCTGGTCCGCTCCGGCGGACCAAGCCGTGGAAGCCAGAGCCGCACCAGACGACTTTTGTCGCGGTTCCGAGCCCGCTGGACCCAGTCCGGCGGGTTTTGTCGTTTTGGGGCCGGCAACTGCATGCGGCTCGACAGCAATCTGAGGTTGACCTCAGCTTTCAGCATGGCATTTTGATCCTGCGGGTATCGGTTGGCGTGTGGGAGCGCGTTGACGATCCGAGCCGGCAAGACGCTGACTCTGAAAGGACTGTGCGCTCTCATGTTCGATGATCTTACGGACAGGATCTACGAGGCCGCGTTCGTGCCGGATTTATGGGCGGGTGCGCTCGAAGCGGCCAGCGAGCTTTCGAGTTCGGCTGACGGCGCGATCTTCCTGTTCAGCGACGGCTCCCCCGTTCGCGGCCGGTTGAGTGACGAGTCTCCCGGGCATGGCAATTCCCTTGAAACCGTCCGCTCCCTGTTCGATGAATTCATTGCCGGCGACAGCTGGAAATTCTCCGATGCGATTCAGCGCATGTGCAGCCTGCAACCGGCGAGTTTCGTGCAGGTCGAAGATTTTCTGACTGCCGACGAGCTCGAGCATGATCCGGTACGGATACAATTGAGGGCGGCAGGTATCGGCGCTCATATCTGTTCGGCGGTTGCCATGCCGAGCGGCGAACTGGTTACATTTGTCTTTCAACGCTGGACGCGGGACGGCACCTACGATCAGACGTCGATCGACAGGCTCGACCAGCTTCGCCCGCACTTTTCGCGTGCCGGCCTGGTATCGGCGCGGCTGGGCATGGAGCAGGCCAAAGCGAGCGTCTCGGCTCTCGAGGCCCTTGGTCTGCCGGCGGCGGTAATGACTGCATCGGGACGCGTGCTGACGGCCAATGTGCTGCTGGAAAACATGCCATCCGTTTTCATCGCCGCCGCACATGGCGGCATGGCACTTGCCGACGTGTCCGCGAATGAGCTTTTCCGGCAAGCCATTACGCACAATTTGCAAGATCGGGTCGTGCGTTCCATCCCCATTCCAGCCAGGGAGGGCCAACCGGCGCTGGTCATTCATCTCCTGCCGCTGCGCCGTGCCGCGCATGAGATCTTTTCCGGGGCTGACATTCTGGTTGCGGCGACGGCGATGAGCGCCAGCGCCACCGTGCCGTCGCCAAGCCTGCTTGCCGGCCTGTTCGACCTGACGCCCGCAGAGGCGCGGCTGGCGGCCTCCCTTGCGCAAGGGCGGCCGTTGAAGGAGGCAGCGGCAAGCTCCAACGTCACCGTCAAAACCAGCCGCACCTATCTCGAACGGATCTTCGCCAAGACCGGGACACGGCAACAAAGCCAGCTTGTCGCCTTGTTGAAGAGCGCGGAGCCGTTCCGATGAGCGGCGGCCTGATCGAAGCGATTTACGAGGCGGCTTTCGTTCCCGAGCTCTGGCCCGGCACGACCGGTTCCGCCTGCGGAGAGTTCCAACTGATTGTCGCTGATGCAGAACCGCGGCCGTTGAAGGATGCGGCGTCCGATCTGACCATCACCGTGAAAACCGGCTGCACCTATCTTGAGCGGATATTCGCCAAGACAGGAACCCGCCAGCAAAGCCAGCTTGCCGCCTTGGTGAAGAACGCGGAGTTGGTAGCGCAGCCAACGAGGCACAAGTGACTTCCGATCTGGCCGACCGCATCTACGAGGCTGCATTCGTGCCGGAGATGTGGCGCGACGTCCTGGAGCAGTTGAGCAGCGAGTCCAACTCGGCTGCCGCCTCGCTTGTCCTGTTCGATGACCGAGCCCCGCCAAAATTCATCGCGACCGATTTGATCTCGCCAGTGCTGGAGGCTTTCGACGCTGCCAATGGATGGCAGAAGAGCGAGGAGGTGCAACTCCTCTTCTCGATGACCCCGCCTTCGGCTTTTGTCTACGACGCCGATTATTTCCCCGCCGGAGCTCTGGCAAGCAATCACCTGCGCCTCGATCGCACCCGGCCGCTGGGGATTGGCGGACAGATTGGTTCGTTCATCGTCATGCCGACGGGGGAAATGGCACTGTTTTCGACCGAGCGCTGGCGCGACAACGATCGTCCTTCGGCAGACGATCTCGCGCGAATGAACGCGCTGCGGCCGCATCTGGCGCGTGCCAGCCTGATTGCGGCGAGGCTCGGGCTTGAG
>NZ_RZQI01000750.1:0-2965 GCF_003998335.1 Mesorhizobium sp. M7A.F.Ca.CA.002.05.1.1
CCCCAGACTTCCGACAACGCGCCCAGCGCGCCGGCGGCGAACACCGAATAGAGCAGGAATTGGCCGAGCGTACCGGGCGATATCGAGCCTTCGAGCACGTCGCGCGAGCCGAACCACAGCACCGCCACGACGGACGAGAAGATGGTGAAAATGGCGAAGAAGGTAAGGAAGGAGCGCGCGAAGATCGAGGAGCGTGCCGCCTCGAAAGCAGCTTCCACCGCGGCCGAGAAATGCCCGGTGACCAGCTTCTCATTGGTAAAGGCCTGCAGCGTGCGCACCGCGCCTATCTGCTCGCTGGCATAGGCGGTGGCATCGGCCAGCGTATCCTGCGCCTGGCGTGATTTGCGCCGCACCGAACGGCCGAAAGCGACCAGCGGCAGCACAATGACAGGAATAGCGGCAATGACCAACCCGGACAGTTTCGGGCTGGTGATGACCATCATCCCCACCGCGCCAAGGCCGAGGATGACGTTGCGCAGCGCCACCGAAGCCGTCGCGCCGACCGCCGACTTGACCTGCGTCGTGTCGGCGGCAAGCCGCGACACGATCTCGCCCGACTGGGCGGTGTCGAAGAAGGCAGGCGACAGCGTCGTCACATGGGCGAAGACATCGCGCCGGATATCGGCGACGACGCGCTCGCCCAGCGTGATGACGAAATAGTAGCGGCCGGCCGATGCCGCCGCCAGCACGGCGGCCATCGCCACCAGGGCGGCGAAATATTCGGCAATGAAGGTGGTGCTGGACGACGAGAAACCATAATCGATCATGCGTCGCACCGCCAGCGGCAGCGCCAGCGTGGTTGCCGCCGCGATGACCAGCGAGATGATGGCGCCGACGACCAGTGTGCGATAGTGCGTGATGTAGGGGAACAGGCGCCGGAGCGGCTTGAGCGAACGCCGGCGCTCGTCTGCGCTGGTGATTTGCGCCATCCCGATGTTTCCTCCAGCCGCCCTTGGGGTCTGCGCCTCAATATGCGCTTGCCGCGGCCTTGTGATTCAATTCCGGCTGATGTATAGGCTCGCCGACCGTTTTAGAAGCCGTGGCTCCTCAATAGCTGCGGCTTCGAGTTTTAAAAAGAGGCGCATCGACGCAGGCTTATGCCCGTCAGCCGCGCCGGCAAGCCAGGAACCGAGCCATGAAGAGCGCTATTCATCCCGATTACCACACCATCAAGGTCGTCATGACCGACGGCACCGAATACACGACCCGTTCGACCTGGGGCAAGGAAGGCGATACGATGAACCTCGATATCGACCCGACCACCCATCCGGCCTGGACCGGCGGCCAGCAGACCCTGCTCGACCGCGGCGGCCGCCTGTCGAAGTTCAAGAAGCGTTTCGAAGGTTTCGGCATCTAAGTGCATGTCGCCCAAAAGTGCGAAGCGGTTTTGGGATAATGACTTGCACCAAGTAAGATCTTAAACCAAACGAGCTTTTTACAGATCAAAAACCCGCCTTCGTGGCGGGGTTTTTGTTGCGGCGCGTTGCTACTCGGCCAGCAATTCCCTCAGCGCCATGCGCTTGTAGGCCGCGACCAGCCTGTCGCCCTCTTGGCGCTCAACCGAGATCGCCAGCCGCATGGCGGCTTCGCCCATCTGCCAGATGAGGAACGCCGTCGTTTCCAACGCCACCGGATCGGCTGCCGGCCGCAGCCGTTTCAGCACCGCGGTTAGAAACTCGGCATTGGCCCGGCTGTCGGCGAGTTCGAGCTGGCGCAGCGCCTTGTCGGCTTGCGTGCCCGACCAGATGTCGCGCATCACCGGTTCGGCCAGGAACAGCCGGTAATAGATGTCGACCAACTCTGAAAACGCGGACTGCAGGCCTTCGGCGTCCCTGACACCAGCCAGTGCTGCCGAAATGCAGGACTGGCTTTCGGCGGTGTAGCGCTCGGCCAGCGCCCAGATGATCGCCCGCTTGTCCGGAAAGAACTGGTAGAGCGACCCGATCGACACCCCGGCCCGTTCCGCCACCTCTCCCATGCGCATGGCGTCGCTGCCTTGCTCGGCGATCAGCGCTGAGGCGGCAGTCAGCATGCGCTCGACCCGCTCGCGGCTGCGCTGCTGGCTGGGCGCCCGGCGCGGCGAAGCAATCTGCTCCCGCGGGGAAACCGGCGCGGCCGTGTCTTCCATGACTGACTCCAATGCCAGCAAAATCGCTTGACTCGCAAAATACGAGGGTTTATCACATTTTGCAAACGTGAGTATTATTCATATTTTAAACAGAGGAAACGGTTATGACTGACCCGACAACCAAACCAATTCTGATCCTCGGCGGCACCGGCAAGACCGGCCGCCGTCTCGCCGAGCGGCTGACGGCGCACGACCTGCCGGTGCGGATCGGCTCGCGCTCCGGTACACCGCGCTTCGACTGGGAAGTCCCAGCGACCTGGGGACCGGCAATGCAAGGCGTCAGCGCCCTCTACATCAGCTACTATCCCGACATCGCCGTGCCGGGCGCCGCTGAAACCGTCGACGCCTTCGCCAGGCTCGCGGTGCAAAACGGTGTCACCCGACTGGTGCTGCTGTCGGGGCGCGGCGAAACGGAAGCCCAGCGCGCCGAAGAGATGCTGAAGGCCTCGGGCGCCGACTGGACCATCCTGCGCTGCGCTTGGTTCTCGCAGAACTTCAGCGAAGGCTTCTTCACCGGGTCCCTGGCTGAAGGCGAAGTGGCGTTGCCGATCGGCAATGTCGGCGAGCCCTTTGTCGATGCCGACGACATCGCCGACGCCGCCTTTGCCGTGCTGACGGAGCCAGGCCATGTCGGCCAGCTCTATGAGTTGACCGGGCCGCGGCTGCTGAGCTTCGCAGACGCGGTCGCCGAGATTGCCAAGGCGGCCGGACGCGACATCCGCTTTGTCAGGATCTCGCATGACGAATTCACTGCCGCAGTGGCCGCGCATGAGCTGCCGCCCGAATTCGGCTGGCTGCTCAATGAGCTGTTCACCCAGGTGCTCGACGGCCGCAACG
>NZ_RZQI01000074.1:0-12230 GCF_003998335.1 Mesorhizobium sp. M7A.F.Ca.CA.002.05.1.1
TCTCGGCCCACACGCCGAGCTGGTCGAGCATGCGGCAGGCGGCGGCGGCGATGGCCGAGGCGCGGCCATCCCTTTGCCAGGCGCCAGCAGGTGCGGCATCGACGAGAGCGATGGCGAGACCCGGTCGCGCCTGCTTCAGCGACACGGCGGCGGCCAGGCCGACATAGCCGGCGCCGGCGACCAGGACATCGAGCCCAGATACTGTTTTCGCGTTTGCCCCTGTTTTCGTGTCCGCCTTGCGTTCCATCATCTTCGCTCCTGCGCGCCGCCGGGTCCTGCACCCTTGACTGCCTGTCCGTCCTGTCGGAAACCGCCATAACACTTCTGCGGCGAGGGCGCGAAATATGACGGCAGCCATGGACGAGCTTCTCGGCATTCTCGACCTCGAGAAGCTGGAACACAATCTGTATCGTGGTCGCAGCCCCTTGCTCGACTGGCAGCGCGTGTTCGGCGGCCAGACCATCGCCCAGGCGCTGGTGGCGGCGCAGCGGACAGTGGATCCCGATCGGCACGTGCATTCGCTGCACGGCTATTTCATGCGGCCCGGCGACACCAAGGTGCCGATCGTCTACGAGGTCGACCGTATTCGCGACGGCGGCTCCTTCACCACGCGGCGCGTGGTGGCAGTCCAGCACGGCCAGGCGATCTTTTCGCTCGAAGCCTCGTTCCAGCAGGACGAGGTCGGTCTCGAGCACCAGGTGCCGATGCCGCAGGACGTTCCGGGGCCGGACACGTTGCTGTCGCAACGCGAATTGCTGGGCAAATTCGCCGACGCGGTGCCCGATGGCATCAAACGCTACTGGGAGCGCGACCGGCCGATCGAGATGAAGCCGGTGATGCTGAAGCATTACACCAGCCGCGAAAAGCTGGAGCCGAAGCAGAATATCTGGATCCGCACCACAGGTCCGGTGCCGGCGGACCGCGCCATCCAGGCGGCGGTGCTCGCCTATCTTTCCGACATGACGCTGCTCGACACATCGACCTTCGCGCATGGCCGCGCCATTTTCGATCGCGATATCCAGGCGGCGAGCATTGACCACGCCATGTGGTTCCATCGCAGCCATGCGCTCGACGACTGGATGCTCTACACGCAGGACAGCCCGTCGACACAGGGGTCGCGCGGCTTTACACGCGGGTCGCTGTTTGCCCGCGACGGCACGCTGATCGCCTCGGTTGCGCAGGAAGGGCTGATCCGGCTCAAGCGATCGCCTGCAGAGTAGGCATTTTTCAAAAATTGCCTAAGTTTTAGGCAGATGCACCGCTGCAGCTGTGGGCAGGTTGCGTCGGTGTGCTCTCTAATCTCTTTGTTTACAACGGGTTAACACCCTGCTTCGGCACTTGGCACGGAGCTTGAATCCTCGTGGGCACTCTCCGGCTTTTTAGGATCGGTGAAGGTGTGCAAACGCGGGGGACCGCAACAGCGAAGGGTGAAACCTTATGAAAATTGTGATGGCAATCATCAAGCCGTTCAAGCTCGACGAGGTACGCGAAGCGCTTACCGCCGTCGGCATCCAGGGCCTGACCGTCACCGAAGTCAAAGGCTACGGGCGTCAGAAAGGGCATACGGAAATCTATCGCGGGGCGGAATACGCGGTCAGCTTCCTGCCGAAGATCAAGATCGAAGTCGCCGTCAGTTCCGACATGGTGGACAAGGCTGTCGAAGCCATCACCGCCGCCGCCAAGACCGGCCAGATCGGCGACGGAAAGATCTTCGTTTTCGGCATCGATCAGGCGGTGCGCATCCGCACCGGCGAAACAGACACCGACGCGCTCTGAGCGGCGATCACGTATTCCAATGGAGAGTTCAATGAATATTCCTTCCACCTTGAAGTCAGCGGCGCGCTCCGCGCTGCTCGGCTCGTTCGCGCTCGGAGCATTGGGCACGGTCGCCGCATTCGCGCAGGAAGCGGCTCCCGCCGCGGCCGCAGCAGCGCCAGCTTTCACCGTCGACAAGGGCGACACCACGTGGATGATGGTTTCCACCGTTCTGGTGCTGTTGATGACGGTTCCCGGTCTTGCGCTTTTCTACGGCGGCCTGGTTCGCAGCAAGAACATGCTGTCAGTGCTGATGCAGGTCTTCACCATCACCAGCGTGGTCATGATCATCTGGGTTTTCTACGGCTACAGCCTCGCCTTCACCCCGGGCAACGCCTTCGTCGGCGGCCTTTCCAAGATGTTTCTCTCCGGCGTCGATGTGACGACCCTGTCGGAAACCTTTACCAAGGGTGTCGCCATTCCTGAACTGGTGTTCGTCGTCTTCCAGATGACCTTCGCCTGCATCACGCCGGCCCTGATCGTCGGCGCCTTCGCCGAACGCGTCAAATTCTCCGCTTTGATCCTTTTCGTCATCCTGTGGGTCACTTTCATCTACTTCCCGATCGCTCATATGGTCTGGTTCTGGGGCGGCCCGAGCGCTTATAGCGATCCGACGGGCCTCATCTTCAGCTTCGGCGCCATCGACTTCGCCGGCGGCACGGTCGTTCACATCAATGCGGGCATTGCCGGCCTCGTCGGCGCGCTCATGATCGGCAAGCGCAGCGGCTACAAGAAGGATCTCATGGCGCCGCACTCGATGACGCTGACCATGGTCGGTGCTTCGCTGCTGTGGGTCGGCTGGTTTGGCTTCAACGCCGGTTCGAATCTTGAAGCGAACGCCTATGCGGTGCTGGCCATGATCAATACCTTCGTCGCCACGGCGGCGGCGGCGGTCACCTGGATCGTGCTTGAATCGCTGCTGCGCGGCAAAGCCTCCATGCTTGGTGCCGTTTCGGGTGCGGTGACCGGCCTCGTCGCCGTCACGCCCGCTGCCGGCTTTGCCGGCCCGATGGGCGCCATCGTGCTCGGCATCGTCGCCACCTTCGTCTGCTACTTCTTCGTCTCGGTGGTGAAGAACACGTTCGACTACGACGACAGCCTTGATGTCTTCGGCGTCCACTGCATCGGCGGCATCATCGGCGCGCTCGGCACAGGCATCCTGGTCAATCCTGCCCTCGGTGGCGCCGGCATTGTCGACTATTCGACGGCCGACTTTGCTGCCGGCTATGCCGGCACGGCCACCCAGCTCCTGGCGCAGGCCAAGGGTGTCCTGGTGACCCTGCTGTGGTCGGGTATCGGCAGCGCCATCCTCTACAAGATCGTCGACCTGATCATCGGCCTGCGTCCGACAGCCGACGCAGAGCGCGAAGGCCTCGACCTCACCTCGCATGGCGAAGCGGCCTACCACTCGTAAGCCCGTGCGGGACGGCATTGGCCGCCCCGCAATTCCTATCCCGTCGTGATGCTCCCGAAAGGAGTTCACGCATTGAGGCCCGGATCGCATCCGGGCCTCTTTTTTTGGCAAGTCATTCCGGCAATGCCCGCCTTGGCGCAATCACGTTCGTGTGATCAAGCTTTTTGAGGAAACAACGACCGCTCTGGTTCCGAACTGGGGGGACGATCGTCGTTCTGACGCTCGTGCCAAACAACAGGGAAGGAAACCATTTCATGAACCTCAAGAATATCTGCCTTGGAGCGCTCGCTCTTTCCATGGTCAGCGGCTTTGCATTTGCCGGCGCTCTGGATGAGCCCGACAACATGGCGCCGTTCTTCACGGATTCCGGCATGAAGACCATGAAGCCGATGGCGGATTTCAAGACCGCTTTCATGGCCATGCCGATGGAAAAGCAGGAAGCGATGAAGAAGGAATGCCAGGATGCGGCGATGAGCAAGCCGTATGCGGAATTCTGCGCCAATGTGCAGGCGCTCGGCGGCGCCAACTGATTTGTCCGGTCGGGCCGAGGCCCGATCTTTGTTCCAAACGACCAATGGCGGGCCCGGCAGTCCGCCATTGTTTCGGCAGGCGGCAGCTCTATCCGCCGGCGCCGTCGTCCATCATGGTGTTCGTCAGCGCTTCATACGCGCTGCTGCATGTCCGGGAATGCGGGCAATTCCTGACGATCAGCACAGGCGCCACTGTCAGGACCGCGGCGATCAAAACCCGCAGGCCGAGGCCTCGCACTGCAAATCCCTTGCCGAAAAGACCTCTGAACAGAAAATACAGACCTTGTCCGAGGCAGGCTGTGGCGAGGATGTGCAGCAGCGGACCGGTCGCTCTGGCGAAGGGCGTCACATAGCCGTCCGGGAAGCCCACCATGCCGAGTTCGACGAACCAGTGCAAAGCGAGCAGCAAACTGAGCCCTGCCCAGGCCAGTGCCGCCACGCGAAGGAAGACGTGTTGCATGCCTTTACCCAAATTGGCGACCCTCCTTCGCCTACACTCGGCGCCATTCTTCGAGCAGCAAGCGGCTCAACCAGTGGTAACGAGGTTTGATCATCTCAACCTCTTATAGTTAATGCGCCCTTAACCTTCCCACCGATAGTCTGAGACCCGAATCTGCCGGAATGCGCCACGCACCCGGCGAGACCATGACAGACGGGGAAGAGCATGCGTTCAGGGGCTTCAGCACCGCTTGCGCTGGCCGATACGGGGCACGGCATCCAGGCGTTCGCGCGGCGTCAGGTCGGGCGGCTGGTCGGCGTCGGCCTGTTCGCGCTGGCCGCCTTTGGCGTTGCCAGCCTTGCCACCTGGAATGTCGCCGATCCGAGTTTTTCCCACGCGACGAACAACACCGTCACCAATGCCATGGGCTATGCGGGTGCCGTGTTCTCCGACCTGGCCATGCAGTTCTTCGGCCTCGCCGCCGTCGCGGCCCTGGTTCCGACGGTCATCTGGGGCTTCCTGCTGTTTTCCGCGCGCGGCGTCGACAGGCTGCCCAAGCGCGGGCTGTCCTGGTTCGGCTTCGCGCTGCTGGCCGCGGCGATGGTCGGCTGCGTTGTGCCGCCCAAGACCTGGCCGCTGCCCACCGGCCTCGGCGGTGTGTTTGGCGACATGGTGCTGAAGATCCCCGGCGTCGTCATCGGCGGCTATCCGACCGGGCTGATCGCCAGCATCATCGCCATCCTGCTGGCCGCACCCGCGCTGTGGCTCTTTGCCCATGGTTCGGCGCTGATCGGTCGCAAGAACGGCTTCGCCGTGATGGAGGACGAGCCCGCCGCCGATCCGCGCGAGGACGACCTTTTGTTCGACAATGACGAGGACGAAGGCGACGAGGGTATCCTGGCGCTCGGCGCCATCACCCATTGGTGGCTGTCGCTGCGCGCGTGGATGCACCGCCGTGCCTTGCGCCGCAGGCAGGAGCGGGACGAGTACGAGCCGGAGATGGAGCAGCGCTCCACAGCCTGGCGGCGCGCCGCCGAACGGGTCGAATCGGCGGAGTTCGCCGAGCAGCGGATGAGCCAGGATGGCCGCGCCCGCGTCGAGCCCGAATTCTTCGCCGCCATGGTCAATGACCGCAGCGCCTCGCTCGACCCCGACGATGCCGACATCTTCGACGACCGCTTCGACAATGCGGGCGAGGATGCCGATTTCGACGATGAGCCTGTCGTGCAACGCCGCGGCGCGCCGACCGCCAAGGTGCAGCCGTTCCGCTCCGACGCAGCCACCCGCGTCGAGGCGCCGGCGGCGCGCCCCGTGCCCGGCGCCCGCGTCCAGCGCGAGGCGCAGACATCGCTGATCGGCTCGGAAAAGTTCGAAATGCCGTCGCTGCACTTCCTCTCCGAGCCGAAGAACGTGGTGCGCGACGCCAGCCTGTCCAAGGACGCGCTGGAACAGAACGCCCGCCTGCTCGAAGGCGTGCTGGAGGACTTCGGCGTCAAGGGCGAGATCATCGCCGTCCGTCCCGGTCCGGTGGTCACACTCTATGAGCTCGAACCGGCGCCCGGCATCAAATCGTCACGCGTCATCGGCCTGTCCGACGACATTGCGCGCTCGATGAGCGCCATCGCCTGCCGCGTCGCCGTGGTGCCCGGCCGCAACGCCATCGGCATCGAACTGCCGAACGCCAAGCGCGAAACCGTATATCTGCGCGAGATTCTGGCCAGCCGTGACTTCGAGACGACGAAGGCCAAGCTGGCGCTGGCGCTGGGCAAGACCATCAATGGCGAGGCGGTCATCGTCGACATCGCCAAGATGCCGCACGTGCTTGTCGCCGGCACCACCGGCTCGGGCAAGTCGGTCGCCATCAACACCATGATCCTGTCGCTGCTCTACCGGCTGAAGCCGGAAGAATGTCGGCTGATCATGATCGATCCGAAAATGTTGGAACTCTCGGTCTATGACGGCATCCCGCATCTGCTCACGCCCGTCGTCACCGATCCGAAGAAGGCCGTGGTGGCGCTGAAATGGACCGTGCGCGAGATGGAGGATCGCTACCGCAAGATGTCCAAGGTCGGCGTGCGCAACATCGACGGCTTCAACGCCCGCGTCAGCCAGGCGGACAAGAAGGGCGAGAAGATCTCGCGCACCGTGCAGACCGGCTTCGACCGCCAGACCGGCGAGGCGATCTACGAGACCGAGAACCTCGATCTCGAGCCGATGCCCTATATCGTCGTCATCATCGACGAGATGGCCGACCTGATGATGGTCGCCGGCAAGGACATCGAAGGTGCCGTGCAGCGCCTGGCGCAGATGGCGCGCGCCGCCGGCATCCATGTCATCATGGCAACGCAGCGGCCGTCGGTCGACGTCATCACCGGCACCATCAAAGCCAATTTCCCGACCCGCATCTCCTTCCAGGTGACGTCGAAGATCGACAGCCGCACCATTCTGGGCGAGCAGGGCGCCGAGCAGCTGCTCGGCATGGGCGACATGCTCTACATGGCCGGCGGCGGCCGCATCCAGCGCGTGCACGGCCCGTTCGTCGCTGACGAAGAGGTCGAGAAGATCGTTGCGCATCTGAAGCTGCAGGGCGTGCCGGAATATCTCGACGCCATCACCGAGGATGATGGCGAGGACGACGACGAGCCGTCGGGCAAGGGTGGGTCCGGTGGCGGCAACAGCAATTTCGAGGATTCCGACGATCCCTACGATCAGGCGGTCTCCGTGGTGCTGCGCGATGGCAAGGCCTCGACCAGCTATATCCAGCGCCGGCTGGGCATCGGCTATAACCGCGCCGCCTCGATCATCGAGAAGATGGAAAAGGAAGGTATCGTCGGCCCGGCCAACCATGCCGGCAAGCGCGAGATCCTGGTGCCGACCGAAGAGGACAAGTTCTGACCACAAAGCCTGACCCTTGTGACATCCCGGTCCGGCAACCTTGAACCTTTCAAGGCGTTGAAGCGACCAAGGGACGTCTGACCCGCCAAATTTCAGCCTAACTGGGGGTCCAAGCACAGAACAACTCAGGAATCAGATGAGAGTGACCGACATGAAAAACGATCTTTCAGCGCTCAGCACATTTGCTCCATCCCGGCGTCAGTTGCTGGGCCTCGGCCTGGCGTTTGCGGGGGCGGCAGCCTTCAACGCGGTGCCCGGCTTCCAGGTGCTGGCTTCGGCGCAGGCGGCTGTGCCGACCGCTGCGCAGAAGATCGCCGACCACTTTTCCTCGGTCAAATCGATGAGCGGCGAATTCGTGCAGTTCGGCCCCAAGGGCGAGCAGACCGGCGGCAAGTTCTTCCTCGAACGGCCAGGCAAGATCCGCTTCAACTACGACGGCTCTTCAAACTTCCGGGTGATTTCAGACGGCCAGTCGGTGGTCATCCTGAACAAGAGGCTCAACACGTCCGATCTCTATCCGCTGTCGAAGACACCCTTGAAGCTGCTGCTCGACAACAGGATCGATCTCTCCGGCGACCGCGTCAAAAGCGTCAAGCAGGAGGATGACCTCACCACCATCCAGCTCGCCGACAAATCGGTGTTCGGCAATTCGAAGATCACCATGATGTTCGATCCGAAAACCTTCGACTTGCGGCAGTGGACGATCACCGACGCGCAGGGCAAGGACACGACGGTGATGATCTTCAACACCAAGGAAGGCGTCAGCTTCGCCCCTGATACTTTCGCCATCGACTACACGGCGAACCGCGAACTCAACACCAACAAGGCGCGCTAGGCCAATCGCACCAATAGCTGTGGAAAGCGCCGGGTCACGCCTCAGCGGGCGTGGCCCGGCTTGTCTTTGCGGCTTGCGGCTGGCAGTTTCCCGGACTGACTCCGTCGAAAGGCGTCTTCCCCGCCGGGGCCCATCGGTTCTGGCCGGTCGCACGCTGTCCTGGATTGCCAATGCCCTTCTCTATCGCCACCTGGAACATCAACTCCGTTCGCCTGCGCATGCCGATCGTCGAGCGCCTGCTCGTCGAGCATGCGCCCGACGTGCTGTGCCTGCAGGAAACCAAGGTTCCCGACGAACTGTTTCCCGAAAAGGCTTTTCGCAAGCTCGGCTACGAGCACATCGCTTTCCATGGGCAGAAGGGCTACCACGGCGTCGCGACGGTGGCGCGGCGACCGATCGAGGTGGTCGAAAAGCGACGCTTTTGCGAGATAGAGGACAGCCGGCACCTCTCGGTGACGGTGCGGGCCGGCGGCAAGGCGATCCTGCTCCACAATTTCTACGTTCCGGCGGGCGGCGACGAACCGGATCCCGTCATCAACAGGAAGTTCAAGCACAAGCTCGACTTCGTCGCCGAGATGAATGCCATCCGGGCAGAACATGACGAGGTGTCCGGCTCGGTGCTGGTCGGCGACCTCAACATCGCCCCGCTCGAACATGACGTCTGGTCGCACAAGCAATTGCTCAACGTGGTCAGCCACACGCCGATCGAGACGGAAAATTTCGAGGCGATGCGCCGCGCCGGCGACTGGGTCGACCTGATGCGGCTCAACGTGCCGCATGAGCAGAAGCTCTACACCTGGTGGAGCTATCGCGCGCAGGATTGGGAGCTGTCCAATCGCGGCCGTCGTCTCGACCACGTCTGGTCGTCGCCAAACCTGGTGCCCAGCTTTTCCGGCTACGAGATCCTGCGTCCGGCGCGCGGCTGGGAGCGCCCGTCGGACCATGTGCCTGTCATCGCGCGGTTCGATCTGGACTAGAGCAATTCTAGGAAAAGTGTGAAGCGGTTTTCCGTCTAGAATTGCGTCAAAACAAAGAGTTAGAGCAGCTCGCCGTTTCCGTGAAACGGTGAAATGCTCTAGTCTGGTCGAAAATGCCCGCGTGCGGCAGTCAGTCGGCAGAGGTGGAGTCGGCTGGATCCACCCACGGACGGCCCAATCGTGTCACCATCGCCGCGTACCCAACGGCACCTGCCGCCCAAAGGAAGATGCCAAGCTCTTTGACGACGTCTTCGGCGATGGCGGCCGCAGAACCAGGGGTAGGAAACAGATCTCCGATCTGGTCGATGGATGCCGACAGCGCGAGCAGGAAGCCTGCGGCCACAAAGACGATCGTGCCGTCGAATGTCTTCCGTCGCAGCCGAAAGAACCAGAACAGCCCGGCGGCGGCGTAGACAATCATCGCAACGATCTCTGGTATCGCAACCATGGGGAGCACGTCCTCATGGATCAATAACAGGTCATCGAGCCCCAGGAACAGGGTAAGGCCGCCGAGAAACGTGCAATCCCATCGGTGCGTGAGCAGGCCAGCAAACAGGGTCACCGCGCCGGAGCCGATCCACAGTGAAGCACCCAGGGACGAAATCCACCCTGTATAGAAGCCGACTTCGGCGACCGCAGATGGATCTCGATAAAAGATCCACGCGTCCAGACCACGAATCTGCGCAACGAACAGAGCGGCTAAGAGCATCGCGACGTTAATCGCCGTCGCCGTCAGTATGACCAAGCGCCAGGCTATCGTCCATTCGCCGCCATGCTTTGTGTTCAGCGCGTTGTTCTCTGGCATTTGCTATTCTCATTGAGGACTGAGAGGAACTCCATTGGAACCAAAATGCGACAGCCGCCAGATCTGCCGCCGAGAACTCCGCCTGCATTGTGCCGGTGGTCACCATGGTTGCAGCGCTTCGCTCCACCGAACCCATTGTACCATGGCGCCGATGTTCAGGTGAGGCTGGCCTGCAAATGGCCGACCTGAATCTCAACGCGCTTCGAAGCGCGACCAAATGAATTCAAGTTCAAACGGCGCGCTTCAAGTCTTCATGCATGTCGTTGTCGCGAAATTGCTGGGCTGACAGTTTGCGAGATCCGGCAGATGGGGATGGTCGCGGCGGCGCGTCGCCAGCATGCGTTGCGCCGCTTCGATGATTGTCGGCGCAGGCACATTGGCGACCAGACCGGTCGGACTGGCATGGCGGGATTCGATCACGTCCACGCAGTTCGAAAGCGGCCTCCAACGGGCCATGTTGGCGCCGCCACTGAGGATAACCATCGGCGTCATCACGGTTGCCATGAGATGTGCGGTACCGCCTTCGGCGCCGATGTAAAGATCGGCAAACTCGCCGAGCGCCAGCAAGATGTCACCGATATCGACACCTTCGATCGCGGCGGAATCGACAAGCCGCAGCTTCGGTACGCGCTGAGCCAGTTCAGCCATATCGGGACCATCGCCTGGGGTTTTCACATAGAGAAGGTTCGCCCCGTCGGCGATCAGGCTGTCGGCGATCGCGGCAACCTGATCCGCCGACATGCGCTTGCTGGCGCTGCCGTGCGCAGCGATAATGATCAACGGAGCATGCTTGCCGTCCGCAAGGCTCCTGGCCGCCGCTCGCGCGGCCGGGCCCGGCTCTAGCCGATGATCGAAAGGCAGCCGCTTGCCGGCAAGGCGTTCGATGAGGCGGTGGTAGCGCCAGGCATTGTGCCCGGGTCGTGCTTCAGGCCTTTGGCCCAGGCGCCAGGAAAGGGCGAAAGCCGGAAAGTTTGCCTCATAGGCGATGCCGCGGCCGAGCAGTGATGCCGAGGCTTGAAGCAGCCAACGCGCCGAGATGCGGAAATCGACAACGGCCAATCGCCCCTTGCCCTTGCGGTGATCGGCGACCAGGCGCGCCAGCGGCGTGCGCACATTGATCGCATCGACCAAATGGCCGGCATGGCGATTGAGGCTATGTTCAAGGGACGACGACCGGGTGGTTCCGTAGACGATGAAACTATCGGGGAATGCCGTTCTGGCGGCGCGCAAAGCCGGAATCCGGATCAATCCGTCGCCGAACGCGTCATTGCGGGAATACAAGATAATCGTCTCGTACCGCCCTGACGGCATGGCTCGCTCCCCCCAGGAGCCTGGTGATGGCGCCTGCTGTGCCGGCCGCCTTCGGGGTGCTTTAGGATTTCACCTCGGGCCTGTCAACGGACGCTGCCGCGCTTCCGCCTTTGGCCGCGAAACAACAGCTTCGCAGGCGGGCAGCCTTCAGCCGGAGAAGCGCGGGGCCAGTTCCTCGATGCGGCGGATCATCGCCTGAAATTCCTCCGAGATGCGCTGGTGGAGCTTGACCGCGATCTCGGGATATTCCTCCAGGATGCGGCGGAACATCTTGCGGCTGAGCCGCATCACTTCCGAATCGATCTCGGCCGAGGCGCTGGTCAACCGGTTGGTGTCGGCGATCAACGCCAGTTCGCTCAGGATTGTGCCGGGGCCTGCCGTGCCAATCGGGATGCGTTCACCACCCTGCTCCCGGTAGAGCACGATGCGCCCACTGACGACGATATAGGCGGAATCGGCCTCGTCGTCCTCGCGATAAAGCTTGTGGTTGGCAATCAGCCTGGTGTTCTCGGCGCCAAAGGCGAGCAGGCGCAATTGTTCCTGCGTGAAGCCCTCGAAGAGCCTCACGGCGGACAGGACGCGGATGTCGTCATCCAGCGCCATCTAGCTATGTCCCCGAACCGACAGTCCGACTCCTCCTCTGCGAGTTCGATCCAAACCACCCTCCAACTGGATCGTACCCGAAAGCGGCCCCGCCCGACCGCTCATTGGATAATGAAATGTTTAAGGAACCAGCTTGTAGCCGCCGCTTTCTGTCACAAGAATTTCCGCATTGGAAGGATCGCGCTCGATCTTCTGGCGCAGCCGGTAGACATGGGTTTCCAGCGTGTGCGTGGTGACACCGGAATTGTAGCCCCATACTTCCTCGAGCAGCACGTCGCGCGTCACCACCTTCTGGTCGGCGCGATAAAGATATTTGATGATCGAGGCTTCCTTCTCCGTCAGCCGCACCTTGCCGCCGCGCGGGTCGAGCAGCAGTTTCTGGCTGGGCTTGAAAGTATAAGGCCCGACCGAGAAGGTGGCGTCCTCGCTCTGCTCATGCTGGCGCAGCTGCGCCCGAATGCGTGCCAGCAGCACGGCAAAGCGGAACGGCTTCGTCACATAGTCGTTGGCGCCGGCCTCGAGACCAAGAATCGTATCCGAATCGGTGTCGTGGCCGGTCAGCATGATGATGGGCGCCTTGTAGCCGCCCTTGCGCAGGATCTTCAC
>NZ_RZQI01000751.1:0-2964 GCF_003998335.1 Mesorhizobium sp. M7A.F.Ca.CA.002.05.1.1
ACATCGTCGACGAGACCGCGAAAATAGCCGGTAAGGAGGCCAAGCGCCGTGCCGGCTACCGTCGCCAGCAAGGTTGCCAGCGGTGCGACGGTCAGGATGTCGCGCGAACCGACGATGACGCGCGAGAAGACGTCGCGGCCGATCTGGTCGGTGCCGAACCAGTGTTCGGAAGAGGGCGGCGCCAGCGCGTTGATGATGTCGTCGGCGAGCGGATCGTAAGGTGCGAAATGCTCGCCGAACAGCGCACAGGCAACCCAGAACAGCACGATGGCGAAACCGACAAGGAATGTGCGCGAGCGCAGCAGCGAGAAAAAGACCTCCGCCAGCGGGCTGCGCCGGCGCGTGTCGTCTGGTGTAGGAGAGCTGGTTTGGACGGCGCTCATTGATCTGACCCCAGACGGATACGCGGATTGAGCACGGAATAGAGGAAGTCGGCGACAAGGGTGGCCACGGCATAGACAATGCCGATGGTGAGGATGCCCGACTCCAGCATCGGGAAATCCTTGCCGCGCGCGGCGGTGAAGATCAGCGACCCGATGCCCTGGTAGCGAAACAGCGTTTCGATGACGACAAGGCCGCCGATGAGGTAGCCGGTCTGCGTCGCGATGACGGTGATGGTCGGCAGCAGCGCATTGCGCAGCACATGCCGCCAGATCACCGTGCGCCAGGGCAGGCCCTTCAGCACGGCCGTTCGCGTGTAGTCGGAATCGAGCGCCTCGATCATGCCGGAGCGTGCCATGCGGGCGATGTAGCCGAACAGCACCAGGAACAGCGGCAGCGAGGGCAGGATCAGGTAATAGAGCTGCGTGAAGAAGCCGGCGTCGCGCGGCCATGCGGCCGATATCGGCAGCCAGCGCAGCCAGACACCAAAGATCAGGATCAGGATGATGCCGGTGACGAATTCCGGCAGCACCGTCACCGACAGGCCGCCGAGACTGATGATGCGGTCGAGCGGGCGGTTGAGGTTGAGTGCGGCGACGACGCCGCCGAGGATGCCGATCGGCACCACCAGCACGAAGGCGACCGCCGCCAGCTTCATCGAATTGCCCAGCGCATCGATGACGAAAGGCGCGACCGGCGAGCGGAAGATGTAGGACGTACCCATGTCGCCCTGGACGAAGTTGGAGATCCAGCTCCAGTATTGCGTTAGCAGCGGGCGATCGACGCCGAGCGTGTGATTGAGCGCGTCGACCGCGCGCTGGTCGGCGAACGGGCCCAATATGGCGCGCCCGACATTGCCGGGCAGCACCTGGCCGCCCAGGAACACCATGATGCTGAGCAGGAACAGCGTGACGAGCGACAGCGAGACACGCCGGACAAGGAAGGAGAGAATGGCTAGGACTCCTTGTGGAGCCAGCCCCCATGCGGGAGCTGGCTGTTAGAGGATTGGCTTTCCCTTCCGTTCAGGCCTTCGATGCCTTATCGAGGAACAGCTGCGACATGGCGGTCGGCTGCACGCCGGCCACACCCTTCGCCGTCGCCGTGAGATAGTCATAGAAATAGCCGAAGATGACAGGCGTTTCTTCGAGCAGCAGCTTCTGGATCTTGCCGGCGTCGGCCTTCTGCGCCTCGAGATCGAGGGCCGCGATGTAGCTGGTCGCCAGCGCGTCATAGTCCTTGTTCTTGAAGTGTGCCGCGTTCCAGGTGCCTTCACTCTTCAGCGGTGCCGCGAGATAGACGTTCGGCACGCCGCGGTGGCCGTAGTCGGTGATACCCATCACCGAATCCAGCCAGTTCGACTTGCCGAACACTGCGTCTCCGTAATAGCCGCTCTGGTCGAGGATGTTGAGGTCGAGTTGGACGCCGATCTCCTTGACCCAGTTTTGGATCAGCTGGGCGTATTCAGGGATTTCCAGGTAGCGTTCGGTGGTCAGGGTTATCTTGAAGCCCTGGCCAAGGCCGGCTGCTTCCATGAGCTGCTTGGCCTGGGCGATATCCTGCTTGCGCTGCGGCACGCTCGTATCGGTCGAAGGGTAGACGGCGGCGAACGGGCTGTCATTGCCCAGAGCGGAGCGTCCCTTCATCAGGCCGGCGGCCAGCTTGTCGCGATCGAGGCAGAGCGCAATGGCACGGCGCACGCGCGCATCCTTCAACGGGCCCTCGTCGCAGCGCATGTGCAGTTGCTGATGGGCCGACGACTTCAGGCTGATGATGTCGACGTTCGGATCGTTGAGCAGAGCGACGCCGGCCAGCACGGGCATCTGGTTGATGATGTCGACCTGTCCGCCCTGCAGCGCCAGGATCTGCGGCTGCATATCGGTGAAGAAGGTGAATTCGGTGCGTTCCGGCAGTGCCTTCGGACCCCAATAATCCTCGTTGCGGACGAAGGAGGCGCCGACCTTTGCCGTGTATTTCTCAATTTTGAACGGCCCGGTGCCGTCGAAGCTCTTCTCGTAGTCGCCCTTGTAACTCGCCGGGATGATGACGGCGTTGTAGTTGTCGGACGACAGCATGTAGGGGAAGTTGCCGTTCGGCGCATCGAGGTGGAATTCCACCGTGTAGTCGTCGACCTTCTTGGAGGCGCCCTTCTGCAGGATGCCGTTGAACACCGACAGCGCGTTGGACGAGTTTGCCGGATCGGCAAGGCGGTCGATGCTGGCCACGACGTCGTCGGCCTTCATCTCCCCGCCGCTGTGGAATTTTACGCCCTTGCGCAGCTTGAAGGTCCAAACCGTGCCGTTGTCGTTCGGCTTCCAGCTCTCGGCCAGCGCCGGTTGCAGCACCAGGTCGGGGCCGTCGACACAAAGGAATTCCGCAACCTGCTGCATCACCAGCAGGCCGCCGGCGTCCGCAATGGTGACTGGGTCGATCGTTGCTGCCGGCACGCTGCTGGCGACACGGATGGTGGCGCCGGGTGCGCCTTGGGCACGCGCCAGCGACGGCATGCCGCCGAGGCCGGCGGCCATGCCGATACGGCCCAGCAGCGGCAGCGACAGGCCGAGCAGGCTGCCGTGACGGACGAAG
>NZ_RZQI01000752.1:0-2961 GCF_003998335.1 Mesorhizobium sp. M7A.F.Ca.CA.002.05.1.1
GCTCATCGTCGGCTCGGCCGACTGGCGGCTGGCCGCGCCGCTCGGCGTCTGGCTGGTCGGCTATATCCTTTTGCTGCGCTACTTCATCCCGCGGTTGGGCAAGGTCGGCGAGGAGCAGGCCAATGCGCGCTCGATCATGACCGGCCGGGTCGTCGATAGCTACTCCAACATCCAGACGGTCAAGCTGTTCAGCCATGCACGCCGCGAAGCGTCATTCGCCAAAGACGGCATGTCCGGCTTTCTCGAAACGGTCTACCGGTCGATGCGGCTGGTGACAGTGCTTTTTGGCTCGCTTTACATCCTGAATGCATTGCTCTTGTTCTCCGTCACCGCGATGGCGTTGTGGCTGTGGCTGGGGCAAGCAGTGACGATCGGCGCGGTCGCCGTGGTCATCGGCCTTGTGCTCAGGATGTGGGGCATGTCGCAATGGATCATGTGGGAAATGTCGGGCCTGTTCGAGAACATCGGCACGGTGCAGGACGGCATCGCCTCGATCTCGCTGCCGCGTCTTGTCGAGGACAGGCCGGACGCGAAGGAGATCAGCGTTTCCAGGGGTGAAATCCGCTTCGAGGACATCCGCTTCCACTACGGCAAGCAGAAGGGTGTGATCGAAGGCTTGTCGCTGGCGGTGAAGCCGGGCGAAAAGGTCGGCATCGTAGGCCGCTCCGGCGCCGGCAAGTCGACGCTGGTCAACCTGTTGCTGCGCTTCTACGACCTCGAAGCCGGGCAGATATTGATCGACGGCCAGGAGATCGCCGGTGTGAAGCAGGATTCGCTGCGTGCGCAGATCGGCATGGTCACGCAGGACACCTCGCTGCTGCATCGTTCGGTGCGCGAGAACATCCTCTATGGCCGGCCCGATGCCACCGACGAGATGCTTGTCGAGGCGGCGCGGCGCGCCGAGGCGCTGGACTTCATATCAGGGCTTTCGGATGCCGGTGGCCGGAAGGGCTTCGATGCCCATGTCGGCGACCGCGGCGTCAAATTGTCCGGCGGCCAGCGTCAACGCATCGCCATTGCTCGCGTTATGTTGAAGGATGCGCCAATACTTATCCTTGACGAAGCGACCTCGGCGCTTGATTCCGAAGCCGAGGCGGCGATCCAGGAGAACCTCTACAAGCTCATGCAAGGTAAGACCGTCATCGCCATCGCGCACCGACTGTCGACCATCGCGGCGATGGACAGGCTGGTGGTGATGGACAAAGGCCGTGTCATCGAGGAAGGTTCGCACGAGGAACTCGTCGCCCGCGGCGGGCTCTACGCGCAGCTCTGGCAGCGCCAGTCGGGCGGGTTCCTGCTTGAGGGCGGTCCCGCCGACCCCGCCAACGATGCACTTGCAAAGGGGCAAGCCGCAGAATGATGGCCGCCGCATGATGACAGCCGTCTATCGCTGGTTCGAGAACTGGGTCTATCCGTTCAGGGAGCCAGCGAATCTTCGGCCACCGACCAGCGTCGGCGGTTTCCTCTGGCACTATGTCGGCCAGGCGAAGTTCGCCTTCTTCGCCATGCTGGTCATCGGCGGCATCGCGCCGCTGGTCGAGGCCGGCCTGTTCTACTTCGTCGGGCGGCTCGTCGATATTCTCGACCAGCTTCCCGCCGAGCGCAGCTGGCACGCACTGTGGGCCGCCGCCGGTCCTGAACTGGTTTTCATGGTCGTGGTGGTGCTGGTCATCCGCACCGTCGTCGTCGGCCTGTCGGCGCTGGTCGATGAACAGACCATCACGCCGGGCTTCTACAATCTGGTGCGCTGGCAGGCACACCGGCATGTCTCGCGCCAGTCCTACGCCTTTTTCCAGAACGATTTCGCCGGCCGCATCGCGACAAAGGTCTGGCAGGCGGGGCAAGCCACCGGCGACCTGATGGAAAGCTTCATCGAGGTCGTCTGGTTCATGATCGTCTACACGGTGACGACGCTGGCGCTGGTCGCAGGCCTCGATCTCAGGCTGGCGGTGCTGGTGGTGATCTGGATTTCCGCTTTCGCTTGGCTGGCCAAGCTCTACTTGCCGGCAATCCGCAAGCATGCCGAGGAAACCGCCGAGGCCGGCTCGATGATCACCGGTCGCATCGTCGATTCCTATTCCAACGTGCAGACGCTGAAACTGTTCTCGGCCGACGGCGACGACCGCTACATCAGGAACGGTTTCGACATCTACCTCGACGCATTGCGCCCGTTCACCCGCCGGCTGACCGGCGTGCGCATGGCGTTGACGACGCTGTCGGGCATTATGATCACGGCGATCGGCTGCTTTGCCGTTTATCTCTGGGTCGAGGGCTCGATCACCGTCGGCGCGGTCGCCTTCACGCTGTCGCTGGTGCTGCGGCTCAACATGCTGCTCGGCCGGCTGATGATGCAGCTCAACAGCATCTTGCGAAACCTCGGCGTGCTGGAGAACTCCAAGGCGCTGATTTCGCAGCCCCTCGGCCTCATCGATGCGCCCGACGCCAAGGAACTCGTGGTGGCAGGCGGTCGTATCGAGGTGAACAACGTCGAGTTCCATTACGGCAAAGGTTTCGGCGTGCTGAACGGCATCGACCTTGTCGTCAAGCCGGGCGAGAAGGTCGGGCTGGTCGGACCGTCTGGCGCCGGCAAGACGACGCTCGCGAACCTGATCCTGCGCCTCTACGATCTGGAGAGCGGGTCGATCACCATCGATGGCCAGGATGTCGCCAAAGTCACGCAGAATTCGCTGCGCGCCAATATCGGCGTCGTCAGCCAGGACACGGCGCTGTTCCACCGTTCGCTGCGCGACAACATCAAGCTCGGCATGCCTGACGCGACCGATGCGGAGGTGATCGCGGCGGCGAAAAAGGCCGAGGCGCACGAGTTCATCCTGACCTTGCGCGACAACAGGGACCGCGCCGGCTACGAAGCCTTTGTCGGCGAGCGCGGCGTCAAACTGTCAGGCGGCCAGCGCCAGCGCGTGGCTATCGCCCGTGTCTTCCTCAAGGACGCGCCGATCC
>NZ_RZQI01000753.1:0-2961 GCF_003998335.1 Mesorhizobium sp. M7A.F.Ca.CA.002.05.1.1
TCGACGACACGATCGAGATCGACGTCTCGGAATCGGATGTCCGCATCGATACTTATCGCTCGTCCGGCTCGGGCGGCCAGCACGTCAACACCACCGATTCGGCGGTGCGCATCACGCATCTGGCCACCGGCATTGCGGTCGCCTGCCAAGCCGAACGTTCGCAGCACAAGAACAAGGCCAAGGCCTGGGAGATGCTGCGCTCGCGCCTTTACGAGGAAGAGCTGAAGAAGCGCGAGGCAGTTGCAAACGCCACCGAAGCGTCGAAGAGTGATATAGGCTGGGGTCACCAGATACGCTCCTATGTGCTGCAGCCCTACCAGCTGGTGAAGGATCTCCGCACCGGCGTCGAGAGCACCAGCCCGTCGAGCGTGCTCGATGGCGACCTCGACGATTTCATGGAAGCCTCGTTGTCGCAGCGCATCGAAGGCGGTGCGGGCGAAGCCGTAGCAGACCTGGATTAGGATATGTCCATGTTCAGGTGAGGCTAGCCTGACCTCAATCTGAACATACCCCTGCGCACCACAGCGACGGAGGAGTGGGTTGCCGAGCAAGCTCACCGGAAAGTGCTTCTGCGGCGCGGTTCACTACGAGGTCGCCGACGAATTCCTCTATGCCGCGAATTGCCATTGTTCGAACTGCCGGCGCACCACCGGTTCGGCCTTCAAGCCTTTCGCCGGTATCGAGCGTGAAAAGCTTGTCCTCACCGAAGGCGGGGACAAGCTCCTGATCTTTGGCGACGAAAGCGGCCATAACGCGCATTGCGGCCGGTGCGGCTCCTTGCTTTATTCGCTGGTGCGCGACGGCGCCTACGTCCATGTCGCCATGGGAACGCTCGTCAACGACCCGTCCATCCGCCCGACCGAGCACATCTTCGTCGGTTCGAAGGCGGGCTGGTTCACCATCACCGATGACCTGCCGCAGCATCAAGAGCACGTGATTGCCGGCTCTGACCAGCAATAGGCTGGAACCACAGCGGGCCAATTCCGTTTATTCGACGCCCGTTTGCCGGGAATTGACCTTGGCCTCATCTCGTCGGCGGTAGCGGATACCTGACGTCTATAGAACGATGTCGGGAATGCATCTTCTTGCGCCGACCAAGGAATCAGCCCAGCATCCAAACGCTGGGAGAGAAAAAGCATTTATGGCCGGACGCGGCATATCTGCGACCCGACGATCCGGCCACTGGGAAGATACGTTCCGGGAACGGGCAAGCGAAACGCTTGAGCTCGTTTGAAAGGAACGCGTCATGTCTGCTGCCACACTCAGATCGGCCAATGCCGTTCAACCGGCTGGCCGACTTTTGTTTTCCCTGTTCGCGATCGGCGCGATGGCAATGCTGACGGCACCCGCCTTCGCGCATGACGCCACACCCACGGCGGCAAAGCCACAGGGCTGGAGTTATCCGTTCGCATGCTGCGCCAACTATGATTGTCGCACGACCCATACAGGCGAAGTGCTGGAGAAACCCGAGGGCTATGTCATCGCCGGAACGGGTGAGATCGTTCCAATGACCGACAAGCGTGTCAAGGACAGCCCGGACGGCGAGTTCCATTGGTGTGCGCACCAGGCGGGCCTCGACGCCGGCAAGACAATCTGCCTGTTCGTGCCGCCGCGCTCCTATTGACGACAGGACGGCGGTCGGACGTCCGCGGTCGCGTGTGACCGGGACCGCAGGCCGGGTTTGCGCAGTTCGGGTGATGCCTGCTGACAGACAGTTGTCAGGAGCACCTCTTTATGCTGCCTTTGCCGCACGGGGTGGCGGGCGACAGGAGGAGTTCGTTGATGACCATCAAGGCAAGCTGTCATTGCAAGGCGACGACATTCGAGGTTTCGCAGGCACCGCAGACGGTGACGCAATGCACCTGTTCTTTCTGCTCGAAGCGCGGCTCGCTCTGGGCCTACTACGTGCCTTCGCAATTCAAGCTCACCAGCCCGATGGAGAACGTCTCTTTCTACCGCTGGGGATCGAAAACCGTAAAGCACGGTTTTTGCGCCACCTGCGGCTGCGGCACCTTTACCGAAACGCCGGACTGGTCGACCGGCGAGCCGGATTTCGACAATCCCAAGATCAGCGTCAACTCGCGACTGTTCGACGATTTCGATCTCGACAAGGTCGAAGTGGTGGTCATAGACGGCAAGAACCTCTGGTAGCCTGATCCGAACGATTGCGGCCCGGCGATGCGGCGCTATCACTGTGTATCGGTCCCTCGGGAAAAGCCGTGAGCGGCGCTTTTGCCGTTCCGCTTTTCGCCGCAATTCGTGGTACAAGTCGCGGGAAGGGCTGATTTGGCGCCACCGCAAGGCGTGACTTGGAGAGGGACCATCCTATGAAAAAGACTGTGCTCGTCGTCGTGGCGACGGCTGTGCTCGTGAGCGCCTGCACCACCACCGATCCGTATACGGGCGACCAGAAGATTTCCAACACGGCGGCCGGCGCCGGCCTTGGTGCCCTGGCGGGTGCAAGCCTTGGCCTGCTTGCCGGCGGCAACGACCGCCGCAACGCACTGATCGGCGCCGGCATCGGCGCGCTGGCCGGCGGCGCCATCGGCGCCACCATGGACCAGAACGAGGCCGAACTGCGCCGGCAGCTCGAGGGCACCGGTGTCAGCGTCACCCGCAGCGGCGACCAGATCATCCTCAATATGCCGTCCGACATCACCTTCAACTCGGACCAGGATGCGGTGAAGCCCGGCTTCTACCAAGTCCTGAACTCTGTCGCGCTGGTGCTGAAGAAGTTCAAGCAGACCACGGTCGACGTGTTCGGCCACACCGATTCGACCGGTGGCGACCAGCACAATTTCGATCTGTCGCAGCGTCGTGCTTTGGCGGTGGCGAACTATCTGTCCGGTCAGGGCGTGGATCAGCGACGCTTCGCAGTCACAGGCTTCGGCAAGACGCGCCCCGTCGCATCCAATGCCACGGCCGAAGGTCGCGCCCAGAACCGCCGCGTCGAGATCCAGC
>NZ_RZQI01000754.1:0-2958 GCF_003998335.1 Mesorhizobium sp. M7A.F.Ca.CA.002.05.1.1
AGATCGCCCGGCGAGCCTGACGGCAGATGGCCGGTAAGCAGCACCGGAAAACCGGAATGGTCGGCACGCGGCAAGAGGCGCGATGACGGGCCGGCTTCACCCATGCCGTCATCCGCCAGCAACGGCGTGGACGGCAGGGGATCAGCATCGGTCCAGTCGGCTGCTTCCTGCAAGCGGCGGCGCAGCAACGCTGAAACGCCCGGCAACAAGGCTGCCGTGGCGCCGATCTGCGCTTCCAGGGACGAACGCATGCCGGCATGGATGGCGAACGGGCCAGGCAAGGCCGCGATCAGCTCCAGCGACCGACCCGAGAGCGGCGTCGGCAAAAGACACCCGCCCGAATGCCCCGCAACCCACTGCGAGATTTCGAGCGCCCGCGCCGCGCCCGGCACGGGATCGGCACCATAGGAGGCGTCGAGAACAAGAAGATCACAGTGGGGGATCGTGTCCATGACGAAGACATTGCTGTCCGGCACCACGTCGGCGGAATAGGCGACGCGGCTCTCGCCATCGTCGACGGCAAACCAGACGCCGCCCACCACATGCCCGGAGCGTCCCGTCCGGATCGTGAGATTTCCGCTCTTCAGCGTATCGCCGGGTTGGAACAATTCGATGCGGTCTTCGGGAAAAGGGAACCGCCTGAAATCCTCGGGCTCAGCATAGCCCGCGAGCGTGGCGGGCGCCTCATTGCGGGTCTCGGCCGTCATGAAGATCGGGCCGGCATAGCCACGCGACAGCAGCCAACTCAGTGCGCCGACATGATCCTCATGGGCATGCGAGACGAACAGCGCGTCGATGTCGGCGACCGACCCGTTCAGCACCGGATAGTAGTCCGCGCCCGAGGCGCCGACCTTGATGCCGACGTCGAGCAGGATGCGATCCTTGCCGCTGCTGACAGCAAGACTGGTGCGGCCCTTTTCGCCAAAGCCGCCGAGCAGGTCGAGCATCATCACGATGCTGCCCCCGCCGCCGGGATCAGCCAGCCGGAGCGTATCCGCAGACGCGCATGGGCTCCGCTCTCCAGCAAAACCGGGTCGGGCTGTTCGAAATGCAAAGTGAGATCGGGACTGGTCGAAGGCGCGAATTCGATGCGCGCCGAGCCACCCTGGTAGATCACCCGCTTGACCAGACCATCAAAGCCGGGGCCATCCGGCGACACGTCGAGATCGGCCGACCGGCAGCAGACCTTTGCCCCGGTTCGCGGCCGCTCGCCTGGCCGGCAGCGGACAACCAGTTCAGCGCCGAGAACCCGGACCTTGCAGTGGCCCCTTTCTTCCGCGCTCAACACATCCACGGGCAGCAAAATGCCTTGCGAAATGAAGGATGCGACCATTTCATTTGCCGGCTCATGATAGAGCTCGCGCGGCGTCGCCAGCTGGGCAAGGCGCCCGCCATCCATCACCGCGATGCGGTCGGCCAATGCCATCGCCTCGGCCTGATCATGGGTGATGTAGACGATGGTGGTGCCGGTGCGCTTGTGGAAGGATGCGAACTCGTCCTCCATCGATGCCCTCAGATGCACGTCGAGATTGGCCAGCGGCTCATCGAACAGCACTAGCGAGGGCGCGGCGACAAGGCAGCGCGCCAGCGCCACGCGCTGGCGCTGGCCGCCGGAAAGATTGGCCGGCCGACGCTCGCCCAGCCCTTGCAGATTGACAAGGGCGAGTGCGTCTTCAACCTTCCGGCGGGCGACAGCCTTGTCGAGCTTCGCCACCTTCAGCGAATAACCGATGTTCTCGGCCACCGTCATATGCGGCCACAGCGCATAGTTCTGGAAGACGATGCCGACGCGCCGCTTTTCCGGTGCGACGCTGCAGCCCTTGCCCGACACGACCTCGCTGCCGATGCGGATTTCGCCCGAAGTCACTTTCTCGAATCCGGCCACCAGCCTCAGCAACGTCGTCTTGCCGCAGCCGGAAGGGCCGAGCACCGCCAGGAACTCGCCGTCGGCGACGTCGATCGACACGTCCCTGACGGCATCGAAATTGGCGAAGCTCTTGGTCACATTGTCCAGGCTCAATCGCGCCATGGCAGCACTCCGGTCGGAAGGTAGGGGGCAAGCAGATTGGTGACCAGCATCAGCACGAAGGTGACCGCCACGGTGATGACGGACATCGCCGCCGCATAGTTGGAATCGCCGCCCTGCTCGAAGGAGAACATCACCACGCCGATGGTTTCCGAGCCCGACGACCACAGCAGCGCCGAAACGGTGAGTTCGCTCAGCGCCGTCATGAAGATCAGCAGGCCGCCGGCGATCGCCGCCGGTGCCACCAAGGGAAAGATGATCGTGCGCATGCGCGTGAACAGCCCGGCGCCTGCCACTTGCGCAGCCTCCTCCAGCGCCCGGTCGATCTGGTGATAGCCGCTGATGGTTGGCCGCAGCGCCAGCACCAGGAAACGGGCGAGATAGGCGTAGAGGATGATCCAGACGGTGTTGTAGAGCTGGATGCCGGTCAGCGGGATCGGCCGCAGGAACATGAGCAGCGAGGCGATGGCCAGCACCACACCGGGCAGTGCATAGGGCAGTTCCACCGACAGATTGAGCAGCCGCACCCAGCGCTGCTTGCCCCAGGCGATCAGATAGCCGATCGGCACGGCAACCAGGACCGCGAAGAAGGCCGCCGCGATCGACAGCCAGAAGCTGTTGAAGAAGGCGCGGCCGGCCGCGTCATGCTCGAACAGCACGAAGCGATAATTGTCGAGCGTCGCCGTCTTGGCGGTGAGCGCGATGCCGTAGCCCGGCACCAGCGATGTCAGAACCAGCCCGAACAGCGGCAGGAACAGCACCACGATGATCAGCAGCCACATGCCGGCCTGGACCGTAGGCCGCCAGCGGCCGAGTTCGTATGGCTCAGCCGAAAGCGACGTGGAGCTGATGCGATAGTCGCGGCGGCGGCTCATGATCTCCTGGGCAAGGATGCCCGCCATGGCGATGATGCCGATCAGCACCGACAGGAA
>NZ_RZQI01000755.1:0-2952 GCF_003998335.1 Mesorhizobium sp. M7A.F.Ca.CA.002.05.1.1
CCCTTGACGATCTCGGCGATCGTTCCCTTGAGGACGTTGCGGGCGCTGATCTTCATCGGAGTTTCCTTTCCAGGGTTTTCTTTGCCGGTCTCATCAGAACAATCGGTGTCGTACAGGCGCTTTCATGGGGCGCCGGGCCTTCCCTTGTTATATTCATACGGATATATCGGTTAGCGGGCTTCGAGCCGGCCGGATTTCAAACCAGGGAGAGTCTTCCATGACGCGCATAGGTTTTGCATCGAGGGCGATCACCATTGGGGGTTTTGCGGCGATGTTGATGGCGGCGGTGCCGGCAGCACATGCGGAAGACAAGGTGGTGGTGTTTGCCGCGGCCAGCCTCAAGGATGCGCTCGACGCCGTGAACAAGGCCTGCGAGGCCGATGTCGGCGAGGCGGCGACCGTCTCCTATGCCGCGAGCTCGGCGCTGGCCAAGCAGATCGAGGGCGGGGCGCCTGCCGACGTCTTCATCTCGGCCGACCTCGACTGGATGAAATATCTCTCCGACAAGAAGCTGACCAAGCCGGACACCGAAGTGAAGCTGCTCGGCAATCAGATCGTGCTGGTGGCGCCGAAGGACTCGGCGGTCGACACCAGGATCGAGAAGGGCTTCGACCTCGCCAAGCTGATCGGCGACGGCAAGCTCGCCATGGGCGATTTCAAGGCGGTGCCGGCCGGCAAATACGGCAAGGCCGCACTTGAATCGCTCGGCGTCTGGTCCTCGGTCGAGGGCAAGGTGGCGCAGGCCGAAAACGTGCGCGCGGCGCTGAAGCTGGTTTCGACGGGCGAAGCCGCCCTTGGCATTGTCTATGCCACCGACGCGCATGCCGAAAAGGGCGTCAAGGTGGTCGGCACCTTCCCGGAGGATTCGCATCCGCCGATCATCTATCCGGTTGCCCAGACCGCCGATTCGAAGGACAAGGATACGCGGGCTTTCCTGAAATGCCTGCAGTCGGCCAAGGCGGCCGCGCTGTTCAAGGATCAGGGATTTACCGTGCTCGCGCCGAGCAACTGAGTTCCAAGGGGCACAATGAACTGGCTGCTGGACCTCACTCCCGACGAATGGAATGCGGTCCGGCTGTCCATCAAGGTGGCAATGGTGGCGATGCTTGCCAGCCTGCCGCCGGGCATCTTGATCGCGCTGCTGCTTGCCCGGGGACAATTCTGGGGCAAGACCGTTCTCAACGGGCTGGTGCATCTCCCGCTGATCCTGCCGCCCGTGGTGACCGGCTACCTGCTGCTGCTGACCTTCGGCCGGCGCGGCCCGGCCGGCGCCTTCCTGGCAGAGCATTTCGGCATTGTCTTCTCCTTCCGCTGGACAGGTGCGGCGCTGGCCTGCGGCGTCATGGGCTTTCCCCTGATGGTGCGGGCGATCCGGCTGTCGATCGAGGCGGTGGACCGCAAGATGGAAGCGGCGGCGGGAACGCTCGGCGCCAATCCGCTCTGGGTGTTCGTCACCATCACGCTGCCCCTGATCCTGCCCGGGCTGATCGCCGGCGCCATCCTGGCCTTCGCCAAGGCGATGGGCGAGTTCGGCGCCACCATCACCTTCGTCTCCAACATTCCCAATGAGACGCAGACATTGCCGTCGGCGATCTACACCTTCACGCAGGTGCCGGGTGGCGATGAAGGGGCGCTCCGCCTGACGCTGATCTCCATCGTCATCTCCATGGCAGCACTTGTGGCTTCGGAGGTGCTGGCGCGGCGTGTCGGCCGGCGACTGGACATCGAATGAGCGTTCTCGTCGACATCAGTCATCGGCTGGGTGGTTTCGCCATCGACGCCCGCTTCGAAAGCGCCGGGCGGCTGACGGCGCTGTTCGGCGCGTCTGGGTCGGGCAAGACGACACTGATCAACATGATTGCCGGGCTGATCCGGCCCGACAGGGGACGCATCGAGGTCGACGGCCGTGTGCTGGTCGATACCGGTGCCGGCATTTTCGTGCCGAAGCACAAGCGCCGCATCGGCATGGTGTTCCAGGACGCACGGCTGTTTCCGCATTTGAGCGTTGCCGGCAATCTTCGCTACGGCCGCTGGTTCACGCCGCCGGCGGAGCGCTACGCCGATATCGATGCCGTCGTCGACCTGCTCGGCATCGGGCCGCTCATGAACAGGCGGCCGGCAAAGCTCTCGGGCGGCGAGAAACAGCGCGTGGCGATCGGCCGGGCATTGCTTGCCAGCCCCAGACTGCTGCTCATGGACGAACCGCTGGCCTCGCTCGACGAAGCGCGCAAGGCCGAAATCCTGCCCTATGTCGAAAGGCTGCGCGACGAGACGAAAATCCCGATCGTCTATGTCAGTCATTCGGTCGCCGAAGTGGCGAGGCTGGCCAGCGACGTGGTGATGCTGGCACAGGGCAATGTCGTTGCCAGCGGGCCGACCGAGGCGGTGATGCAAAGGCTCGACCTGTTGCCGGCAGAGGAGCGCGGCGAGGGGGGCGCCGTGCTGGACACCAGGGTGCTGCATCACGACGAGGCTTTCGGCATGACCGTGCTCGGCTCGGCCGCGGGCGAGCTCCGGGTGCCACAGCTGGCGATGAAGGCAGGTACGCCGGTGCGCATCCGTATTCGCGCCCGCGATGTGATGATCGCCACCGAAAAGCCGACGGGTCTCAGCGCGCTCAACATCCTGCCGGGGACCATTACCGCGATGAGCCCGGGCGAAGGGCCCGCGGTCGAGGTCGGTATCGACTGCAATGGCGCAACCGTGCTTGCCCGCATCACCGAACAGTCGCGGCAGGCGCTGAAGCTTCATCTTGGCGGCAAGGTTTTCGCGGTGATCAAGACGGTGAGCTTCGATCGGGCAAACACCGGCGCCGGCCTGCCCGCCGAGGCGGATGGATGATCCCGCTATGTCTTTTTGGAATAGCGGTTTCGCCAGGGAGCTTCTAGTATGAGGTTGGGTTGTGACCGCGGAGAGCAAAGATGCCGTCGCTGAGCTTGCGGATAAATCTCG
>NZ_RZQI01000756.1:0-2946 GCF_003998335.1 Mesorhizobium sp. M7A.F.Ca.CA.002.05.1.1
CATCGGCACCGTCGAGATGGTCACCATCACCTCGCGCGATCCCGGCGCGCCGCCGATCGACTACATCAAGCGCTCGGGCGGCATTTTTCGCGACATGACCATCCATGATTTCGACATGGCGCGCTTCCTGCTCGGCGAAGAGGTCGTGGCGGTCAGCGCCCATGCCTCGGTGCTGGTCGACAAGAAGATCGGTGCCGCCGGCGATTTCGATAGCGTCAGCGTCATCCTGGAAACCGCTTCCGGCAAGCAGGCGGTCATCTCCAATTCGCGCCGCGCCACCTATGGCTACGACCAGCGCATCGAGGTGCATGGCTCGAAAGGCATGGTTGCCGCCGAGAACCAGCGCCCGGTGTCGATCGAACTGGCCAACGAGAAGGGCTATACCCGCCCGCCGCTGCACGACTTCTTCATGACCCGCTATCTCGACGCCTACGCTATTGAGATCGCCGCGTTCATCACGGCCGCGACCTCGGGCAAGAAAGCGTCGCCGAGCGGTGCGGATGGGCTGGTGGCGCTGAAGCTGGCCGACGCGGCGCTGAAATCAGCAACGACCGGCAAGACCGTCCGTCTCGACAAGTAAGAACCGGAAACTAGGGTACAGGGAGCAGAGCGATGAGCACATCCGCCGATCGCAATTCGAAGACGCGCGCCATCGTCACCGGCGGCGCGCAAGGCATCGGCTTTGCCGTTGCCGAAGCGCTGGCCGACGAAGGTTGCCGGGCACTGGCGCTCATCGGCCGATCGCAGGAGAAGGGCGACAAGGCCGTCGCCCATTTCAAGAAGGCGGGCGTCGACGCGATCTTCATCAGCGCCGACGTGTCAAAAGTGGCGGACTGCAAGCGCGCGGTCGCCACCGCGATCTCGCATTTCGGCACCGTCAACGCGCTGGTCAACGCCGCCGCCACTTCGGCGCGCGGTTCTCTGGTCGAAACCTCCGAAGAGCTGTTCGATACGATTTTCGATACCAATGTGCGCGGCCCGTTCTTCCTGATGCAAGGCGTGGTGGCGCATCTCCTGGAAAAGAAGGCACCCGGCTCGATCGTCAACGTGCTGTCGATGTCGGCGCATACCGGCCAGTCGTTCCTGACGCCCTATTCAACCAGCAAGGGCGCGCTGATGACGCTGACCAAGAACGTCGCCAATGCCTATCGCTACAACCGCATCCGCTGCAATGCGGTGCTGCCCGGCTGGATGGACACGGAGGGCGAGGACATCGTGCAGAAGAAGTGGCACGATGCGCCGGACGACTGGCTGGCAAAGGCCGAAGCCGCGCAGCCGATGGGGCAATTGGTGAAGCCGGACCAGTTGGCGCGGCTGATCAGCTACATGGTCAGCCCGCAGTCCGGCGTCATGACCGGATCGCTGGTCGACTATGACCAGAGCATTGCGGGGTCGTCTCCGGAATAGGGTCAGCGTCGCGGCCGGCCCGTTTCTCCCCGTCACTATACGGGGAGAAATGCCCGGCAGGGCAATGAGGGCAGCGCCGACTTTGATAGTTAGAGGGTCGATTGAAGTCGGGGCTTTTTGGCCCTGTCCTATCCGTTGACGCAAGCGCCGCCCCTCACCTGCCTGCCGGCATCCTCTCCCCGTATAGTGACGGGGAGAGGAGCGCTCTCGCCAGCGATTTCGCCAACTCATCTACGGCACGTGACAAGCGCCTCCGCATCGACTATATGAACCTCATGATCAACCTGACCGCCACATATTGGTACTTTAGGAGCTCGCTGGCGGCGGGAGGATTGCGCTCGATCTGAAGATTGCAGCAACAAGATCCGAACAGCCGCCATACCTGGCGGCTTTTTTGTTTCAGCCGGCAGGTTCCCTCTAAATCAAAGAGGAGCATGATGTCGTCCGAAAACCGCTTCACACTTTTCGGCATCATGCTCTCGACAGGAGCAGAAAGCCGTGTTGACCACCACAGACGACCTCCGAGTCAAGGAAATCCGAGAACTGAGTACGCCGGACGAGGTGATGCGGGAGATCCCGCGCACTTTGACGGCGACGCGCACCGTCAGCGCATCGCGCAACGCAACCCATGCCATCCTGAACGGCACCGACGACCGGCTGCTCGTCATTGTCGGCCCGTGTTCGATCCACGATCCGGTCGCGGCCGTCGACTATGCCAGCCGTCTGGCGGCGCTGCGCGAGAGCCTGTCGGACCGGCTGGAGATCGTGATGCGGGTCTATTTCGAGAAACCGCGCACGACGGTCGGCTGGAAAGGCCTGATCAACGATCCCGACCTCGACGGCAGCTTCAACATCGACAAGGGGCTGCGGATGGCGCGCAACGTGCTGTCGGCCGTCAACAATCTCGGCCTGCCGGCGGCGACCGAATTCCTCGACATGACCACGCCGCAATACATTGCCGACCTGGTCGCCTGGGGCGCGATCGGCGCGCGCACGACCGAGAGCCAGATCCACCGCGAACTCGCCTCGGGCCTTTCCTGCCCGGTCGGCTTCAAGAACGGCACCGACGGCAATCTGCGCATCGCCGCCGAGGCGGTGAAATCGGCTGCCCAGCCGCATCATTTCATGGCGGTGACCAAGGGCGGCCGCAGCGGCATCGCCACGACCACGGGCAACGAGGACTGCCACGTCATCCTGCGCGGCGGCGTTCAGCCCAACTATGACGTGGCGAGCGTCGAAGCCGCCGCTGTGGAACTCGCCCGCATCGGCGTTGCGCCCAGGCTGATGATCGATGTCAGCCACGCCAACTCGGCCAAGAAGCCCGAGAACCAGCCCAAGGTCGCGGCAGATGTCGCCGGCCAGGTCGCGGCAGGCGACGAGCGCATCATCGGCCTGATGATCGAGAGCAATCTCGTCGCCGGCCGGCAGGACGTGGTGCCGGGCAAGCCGCTGCTCTATGGCCAGAGCATCACCGATGGCTGCATCGACTGGGCGACCACCGAGACGGTGCTGCACGGCCTTGCCGGCGCCGTCGAGTGG
>NZ_RZQI01000757.1:0-2944 GCF_003998335.1 Mesorhizobium sp. M7A.F.Ca.CA.002.05.1.1
GGTCTCGGCTGCCGTGTCGGCCGCCGGCAGGTTGGCCAACAGGTTGCGAAAATCGTCGAAAGGCAGTGCGCTGGTCATCTTGTTATCGATCATTCCCTGGAGTTGGTGAGCGGCATAGCCGCCTTGCGGGGTTGGCACAACCTCCGGGATGATGGGCCTGCATTTGCCGCAAAGCCGGCCCCGAAGGGCGCAATCGCGAGGGCTTGCATTGGCTTTGCCATTGCACCATGTGGAGGTGGAACAAGGGATTCCGGATGGAAGCCCAAGAGAAAGTCATGACGGCCATCGAATCCCCGTGCATCCTGGTCTGTTCGATCGACATGAAAACCGGCTTCTGTTTCGGTTGCGGTCGCACGCGCGAGGAAATCGGCGCCTGGATCGGGATGACGACGGAAACGCGCCGCAGCGTCATGGCGCAATTGCCGGCCCGGCTGGAGACGGTCGAACGCCGGCCGCGCCGGGAAACTCGCCGCACCCGTATGGCGCGCGAACGCGGCGCGCTATCGTGAGGTGCGGATGAGCCGGTTGTTCTGGATTTTGATGGCCGCGATCGGGGTGGGAGCAGTCCTGCTCATGCTCAATGATTCCGCCGGCAGCACGCTCGGCGTCGAGAACAACGATTTCAGCCGGCTGATCTGGCTCGGTGCCTTTGGCGCCCTTATCGGCGCCGGCCTGCTTCGCTCGGGCCGCCCCCTGGGCGCCATGGCCCGCAATCTCGGCGCCTGGGCGGCGATCGCACTCGCGCTGATCGCCGGCTACCAGTATCGCTATGAGTTGCAGGATGTCGCCAGCCGGGTGACCGCGGGCCTTGTTCCCGGCAGCCCGCTTGCGCTTGGCGTCGAGGACGGCCACGCCACGGTGACGCTCGACAAGGCGGACAACGGCCATTTCGAAGCGCGCATCCTGATCAATGGCAACCCGGTCCGGGCCGTGGTGGATACCGGCGCGACCAGCACCGTGCTGACGTCGCAGGATGCGCAGGCCGCCGGATTCAATCCAGCGGCGCTCAACTACACCATACCGGTTTCGACCGCCAACGGCATGGCGCGCGCCGCGGCCGTGAAAACCGATCAGATTGCGATCGGCGGCATCATGCGCAGGGATATGTCGGTGATGATCGCCGCACCCGGAATGCTCAGCCAGAGCCTGCTCGGCATGAACTTCATCGGTTCATTGTCGGGTTTTGACGTGCGCGGCGACCGCATGATCCTCAGGGATTGATCCCCGAAGCTCAAGCCGCTTCGGCTGCTGCGCCACCGAACTCGACGGCCGCGTAAGCCGTCTTCAGCACGTCCGGGCCGGCCCCGGGTTTTGTCGCGTCCGTGGACAGGATCTGCCGGTAGCGGCGCGCACCGGGCAGGCCATGGAACAGTCCGACCATATGGCGGGTGACATGGCCAAGCCGCCCACCCTGCTCGATATGGCGTGCCGCATAGTCCGCCATCGCATCGATCAGCGCGGCGAAATCGAACGGCTCGGACTGGACGCCGTAGAAAGCGGCATCGACGCCGGCCAGAATGCCGGGCGTGTGGTAGGCGGCGCGGCCAAGCATCGCGCCATCGACATGACCGAGATGCTTCTGCGCCTCTTCAATCGACTGAATTCCACCATTGATGCCAATGAATTCGTTATGTTTTCTGACCTTCAGCCGATAGACCCTGTTGTAGTCGAGCGGCGGGATGTCACGGTTTTCCTTGGGGCTCAGCCCTTCCAGCCACGCCTTGCGTGCATGCACCCACAATGCGTCGGCGCCGGCATCGAAAACCCCATCCGTCAGCGCATCCAGGGCCGGCTCCGGATCCTGCTCGTCGACGCCGATGCGGCATTTAACGGTCACGGGGATCTTCACCGCCGCTTTCATCGCCGCGACGCAGCCGGCGACGAGGTCCGGCACTTTCATCAGGCAGGCACCGAACGTGCCCGACTGGACGCGGTCTGACGGACAGCCGACATTGAGGTTGATCTCGTCATAGCCAAAGGCCTCGCCAATGCGGGCAGCCTCGGCGAGCTTTTCACGATCCGAGCCGCCGAGCTGCAGCGCGACCGGATGTTCCACCGCATCGAAGCCGAGCAGCCGCTCGCGCGCGCCATGGATGACCGCGTCGGCCACCACCATCTCGGTATAAAGCAGCGCATGGCTTGTCAGCTGGCGGTGGAAGAACCGGCAATGCCGGTCCGTCCAGTCCATCATCGGGGCCACAGATAGCCTATGATATTGATTTTGCAGCATTTTTTGTTTAACATCAAATCGTTAGAACGTGCCAAGTGCACACAATTTACGCCAGAATACGACCCTTTTTCGCCACGTTTCGATCTCTCAGTGCACACGGAGCGCACACGAAAAAATGGCCACCTACACAAAGCTCTCGTCCGGGTCCTGGCGTGTCCAAGTCCGTCGCAAAGGTCGCTACGTCAGCGAAACCTTCCTGCGCCGAGACGACGCACGCCGCTGGGCGACGAAACCGAGCGCCAAGTCGATCGCGGTGAGACACCGGCAAAGTCTCGAACAGCGCGCCTGAAAACCTTCGGCGAACTCATCGACCTTCATATCGACGACATGTGCGATATAGGCAAGTCCCCTCGCCGCTCCAAGGCCGCAGCCCTCGCTATGCTCCAAAGACATCTCGGCAAGTGCAACATCGCGGCTCTCGATCGCGAACGGCTCATTCGTTTCGGCCGTGACCGGGCTGCCCAAGGTGCTGGACCGATGACGCTAGGCATCGACATCGGTTTCGTAAAACTCATTCTGGCTCATGCCGTTGCGGTGCACGGGCTGCCCGTCAAGGTCGAACCGGTTGATCTCGCGCGGATCGCCCTGAAGAGGCTTGGCCTCGTTGGCAAAGGCAACCAGCGGGATAGGCGGCCGACAAATTGCAGAGCGCTGAAGGCGAGCATGCACGAGATCTATGGGCCGCGAAGGGTCGGCAGGCGTTCGATGCTGAAC
>NZ_RZQI01000758.1:0-2944 GCF_003998335.1 Mesorhizobium sp. M7A.F.Ca.CA.002.05.1.1
CTGCTGTCCGGGTTCGGCTCGAAGACGATCTTGACGCGAGCGAACTGACCGGTACCGCCGGTCTGCTTCTTGTGCGTGTAGTCCTGCTCGTGCCTGCGGGTGATCGTCTCGCGATAAGCCACCTGCGGTGCGCCGACATTGGCCTCGACCTTGAACTCGCGACGCATACGGTCGACGATGATGTCCAGGTGAAGTTCGCCCATGCCGGAAATGATGGTCTGGCCGCTTTCCTCGTCGGTCTTGACACGGAAGGACGGATCCTCGGCGGCCAGGCGGTGAAGGGCGAGGCCCATCTTTTCCTGGTCGTTCTTGGTCTTCGGCTCGATGGCGATCTGGATGACCGGATCGGGGAATTCCATGCGCTCGAGAATGACCGGATGCAGCGGATCGCTCAGCGTGTCGCCGGTGGTCGTGTCCTTGAGACCGGCAAGAGCAACGATGTCGCCGGCAAAAGCCTCTTCGACGTCGGCGCGCGAGTTCGCATGCATCTGCAGCATGCGGCCGATGCGCTCTTTCTTGCCCTTCACGGTGTTGTCGACCGAGATGCCCTTGGTGAGCCTGCCCGAATAGATGCGGGCAAAGGTCAGCGAACCGACGAACGGGTCGTTCATGATCTTGAAGGCGAGCATCGACAGAGGCTCGTTGTCGTCGGCGTGACGCTCGATCTCGGCGTCGGTCTTGGCATCGACACCCTTGATGGCGGGAACATCGGCCGGCGACGGCAGATATTCGACGACGGCGTCGAGCAGCGGCTGCACGCCCTTGTTCTTAAAGGCCGAGCCACAGAACATCGGGTAGAACTTGACCGCGATGGTGCCCTTGCGGATCAGCGCGCGGATCTCGTCATTCGACGGCATCTTGCCTTCGAGGTAATTCTCAAGCGCCGTCTCGTCCATCTCGACGGCGGCCTCGATCATCTTCTCGCGGTATTCTTCGGCACGAGCCTTGAGGTCGTCCGGGATCTCGACAACATCCCAGGCAGCGCCCAGCGTCTCGTCGCGCCAGACAAGCGCGTTCATCTCGACGAGGTCGACGACGCCCTTGAACTCGGTCTCGGCGCCGATCGGCAGCTGCATGACAACGGCATGCGCACCGAGGCGCGAACCGATCATCTCGACCGAGCGGTAGAAGTCGGCGCCGATCTTGTCCATCTTGTTGCAGAAGATCATGCGCGGAACGCGGTACTTGTCGGCCTGGCGCCAGACGGTCTCGGTCTGCGGCTCAACGCCGGCATTGGCATCGAGCAGCGCGATGGCGCCGTCGAGCACGCGCAGCGAACGCTCGACTTCGATGGTGAAGTCGACGTGGCCGGGGGTGTCGATGATGTTGAAGCGGTGCATCTTGCCGTCACGAGCCTTCCAGAAGGTCGTGGTCGCGGCGGAGGTGATCGTGATGCCGCGCTCCTGCTCCTGCTCCATCCAATCCATGGTGGCAGCGCCGTCGTGGACTTCGCCGATCTTGTGCGACTTGCCCGTGTAGTAGAGGACGCGCTCGGTGGTCGTCGTCTTGCCGGCGTCAATATGCGCCATGATACCGAAATTGCGGTAGTCTTCGATTTTGTATTCGCGGGCCATCGTAGCTGCCTCTCAGTCTCGTTCGCGCTTTACCAGCGGTAGTGCGCGAAAGCGCGGTTGGCTTCAGCCATCTTGTGGGTGTCTTCACGCTTCTTGACAGCCGTGCCGCGGTTGTTGGCCGCATCCATCAGCTCGCCGGAGAGGCGGTCGACCATCGTGGTCTCATTGCGATTGCGGGCCGCAGCGATCAGCCAGCGAATGGCCAATGCCTGGCGGCGCTCGGGGCGCACGTCGACCGGAACCTGGTAGGTGGCGCCACCGACACGACGCGAACGCACTTCAACATGCGGCGCGACATTGTCGAGCGCCTGATGGAAGACGGTGACCGGCTCCTGCTTGGTCTTCGACTGAACCTGGTCGAGCGCGCCGTAGACGATGGTCTCGGCGACCGACTTCTTGCCGTCATACATGACGGCGTTCATGAACTTGGTGACGATCAGATCGCCGAACTTCGGGTCCGGATTGATCTCACGCTTTTCTGCACTGTGACGACGCGACATGGTTTTTGTCTCTCAATCTCATAACCCGACGCACCCAAGGAGCGCCAAGGCCGGAAAATCTTACTTCGGACGCCCCTTACTTCGGACGCTTGGCGCCGTACTTCGAACGGCGCTGCTTGCGGTTCTTCACACCCTGCGTGTCGAGCACGCCGCGGATGATGTGGTAGCGAACGCCCGGAAGATCCTTGACGCGGCCGCCGCGGATCATCACCACGGAGTGTTCCTGAAGGTTGTGGCCTTCGCCGGGGATGTACCCGATCACTTCAAAACCATTGGTCAGGCGGATCTTGGCCACCTTGCGCAGCGCCGAGTTCGGCTTCTTCGGCGTCGTTGTATAGACGCGCGTGCAGACGCCCCGCTTCTGCGGGTTCTGCTGCATGGCCGGGACCTTGTTGCGCTTCACCGGCGCAATGCGCGGCTTGCGGATCAGCTGGTTGACGGTAGGCATTAAACCCTCTTGTCTCTCAATTCCGTGTCTCGCCCGGTCAGGGCCGCTCAAAGCGTCATTTCCATACGCAAATTCGGGCCATAAGCCGCGCCTCGCGGTCTTGCCCGAACAAAAGGCAGAGGAAGCGGAAGCCGCTTCGTGCACGCCGGAAATGTCTTTTCGCTCGTAAAACGAACCCTGTTTGAGGCAAACTCCAAAGCGTGTCGCTTCGGAAGGGAGAGCCTCACATCGGTTCTGACTGGGCGGCTTCTACTCGTAAGACCGCGGACCGTCAAGCCCGGAGCATCAAATATTGCGCGCCGACCAAGGCTTGGCAGCCATGCGAAAACCGCATGTAATTTTCTTTCGCATTTTTGCAAGAGCGAGGAAGAAAGTGACAAGCCTTCAGGCAAAGTGAATGGGTTTGCGCTGTTGCGCGGCCT
>NZ_RZQI01000759.1:0-2930 GCF_003998335.1 Mesorhizobium sp. M7A.F.Ca.CA.002.05.1.1
GTCCTGCGCTGCACAGGAATTTCAGCGGATCGATGAATGTGGCGCCTTTGGTAAATGAGCGCACACGTTCGTTGACGTCGGGGTCCATCGCGATCGGCCAGGACGTATCGTCCAGATTTTGGCGCTTGGCGAAGAACGCAATTTTCCGGACGTCAGTTGGGAACTGCGGAGACTGGCCGATGACAAACACGCGCACGCCCAGGGCACGAAGCGTAGCGATTGTTTGCTGAAGACCGTCGAAACCTCTGACCTCATAGTCACTCCATCTACCGCTGAGGATAACCGTCTTGATGTCCGCTTCCAAGATGACGTCCAAGGCCTTGCGATTGAACCGGACACAATCAAGACGATCGTACGGGTAGTAATAGAGTATCGGCGCGCAGCTGGCGTACGTATATTCAACGATGTTCGCCTGCAATCGATTTATGTTAGCACCCAAGCCGGAAACATAGTGCGCGGCGAAGGAGTCGCCCCACAAAAAAACCGTTGTTGGAAAACCGCTGGTGCGCGTGCAATCCTCCATATTCCAGCTTTCGATCCGGCTGGTGCCCTCGTTGAAACAGATGCCATTCCTCCAGTCCCCGACGGAAATGCGCCGCTGGACATAGTCCGGAAACCGTTGCGGAAAGCCGTTGCCGAGCGCCCCCGCCGCTCCGCCGGCACAAAGGACAACGATCGCGAGCGCTGAAAAGGCGAAGATAGGCCCCGGGGAGGTGAAGGCCCTCTTCTGTCGAAACGGCTGCTCTACAAACTTCCAGGAGAATGCAGCCAATGCGAGGCTTGCCACCAACATCGCACCGGTCATCAACGGATCGAGTTTTTGGAACGAAAGATAGTGCGCGAACGCATTGAGAGGCCAGTGAACAAGATACAACGAATACGAGATGAGCCCAATCCAGACCAGCGGCCTGACTTCGAGCATGCGGGTGGCGACCGTCGAGGGGGTATTTTGGCCAACATAGATCAGAAGGGCCGTTCCGATGCATGGATACAAGGCGTTGTAGCCTGGGAACGGATCACTCGCCGAAATCGCGAAGAACCCGATGGCGAGAAGGCCAAATCCGGCCACCCCCACCGACTCCATCAGGAATCGGTTGCCCAGCGGCGAGGGGCATTTGAGCATGAGCAGGGCGCCCAACATGAGTTCCCAGATTCGGGTCGGCAGCAGATAGAATCCGGCGGTGGGTGCCAGCGATGTCGCCATCACCGCCACTACGAAGCTGCAGAGAATTATCGGAAGAAGTGTCGTCAGCCAGCGCTTCCCGATGTAGCGATAGATTAGGAACATCAGGATTGGTGCGAAGATGTAGTACTGCTCCGCTACGGAAAGCGGCCAAGTGTGCAACAGTGGTAGAAGCGCGGCATCGATAGAGAAGTAACTTGACGTTTTCCAGAAGAAAACGTTCGACCAGAAGGTCGAGGTAGCTATGATGCTAAGACTGAATCCGCGCAGATCCGGTGGCAGAAGAATGAACAATGCCGCAATGCAGGTGAGAAGCATCACAAAGACGAGCGCCGGCAGAATGCGCCGGGCACGGCGCCAGTAGAAGTTGACGATGGAAAATTGGCCGCGTTCAAGGTCATCCAGGAGGCTTCCGCTGGTTAGGTAGCCGGAGATGACGAAGAAGATATCGACCCCGCTAAAGCCACCCGGGATCGCCGAAATTCCGAAATGAAAGAGTACGACCGGAAGTACAGCAACGGCCCTAAGGCCCTCGATATAGCGCCTATATTGCATCCAGCGGTTCCTTTTATTTTAGATCAGGACGCGATTGGAAGCTTTCAATCTCCGGTAGGAGTGCTGCCGAGATAAGGGCGGTATCAGCCACCTTTATCCGTCCCGAATGTTCTGTAAGTTGCAACTGGTACAGAAGCACGATCGCCATCGCCGGCCTTGACGGCCTGATTGTCGAGCAGATCGCGCGGATCGTTGACCATCACGGCCAGGTTATGTCCTGTCGAACAACCAAGCGGCTGTTTGAAGGATTCTTCATTGGGTAAGGCACCATATGAGGGACAGACCGGCGGACGGGCGTGATAGACAATCGCCTCAATTCGCACTGAGCCGGCGTCGTGTTGATCGCGCAATTGAATGTTGTCTTCTTCGATTGCCAACTGCCTGGCCTGATGGGCTACCCCTGCGCTGAGCTGGGGCGAACCGCTGATGAGGAGGTGGATGGCATCGAACCGGCCGCGACTGGCCTTGTCTAGGAAAACACGCAAACGCTGCCGTTCGGAAGCGCGCAGGCTTTGCAACGTCAGGACGGTGGTCTCCTCTCGGACAAGCATTGGTGCCGATGGTTCGACATCAACTGGCGTAGTGCTTGTGCAGCCACTTACGCTTGGTGCCAGAGCGACAAAGAGGATTATAAAACGCAACATCTTTGGATGACACTATTCGATGATGAAGCCGAGACCGCCCTGGGCGCTTGGCGCGCCCGCACGGATAGCAGCGCGGTCTCGCGGGGGACTTGTCACGGAATTCGTCGGAGCGCCCCCTCCGTTCAAAGCCGGTGCCGCCCGCTCGGTCGGTGCGCTCATCTGGTTTGGGTTGGAGCCTGGTCTTACAATGTAAGGCGTAACTAGAATGACCAGTTCTGACTCCTCTTTTTGAAACGAGGTCGAGCGAAAAAGCGGTCCCAGGATCGCCAGTTCTCCGAGCCAGGGAAAGGCCCTGACATCATTGTTGACGTTCCGCCTGATTAGACCGCCGATTGCGAAGCTCTGGCCGCTGGCGAGTTCGACGACCGTATCGGCTCGGCGCGTGGAAACTGCCGGCACGGAAATTCCGTTGATTTGCACGGCACCTTGCGTCGACAGTTCACTGACTTCGGGCGTTACGTGAATGTTGATTTGATTGTTGCTGAGAACTGTCGGCACAAATTCCAGACTGACGCCGAAGTGACGGAATTCAACCGATACCTGCCTGT
>NZ_RZQI01000760.1:0-2927 GCF_003998335.1 Mesorhizobium sp. M7A.F.Ca.CA.002.05.1.1
GTCGCCGCCCTGGCTCACGATCCGTTCACGGCGGATCGGTGTTGCAGCTGCCGGCTACCTGATTGACCGCTTCGCCGAACCCGGCGAGGTCGAAATCGGCCTCGCCGCGCCCCGCCAGCAGCCCGAACCGCCACGAAAGCTGGAGCCGGTTCGCGGCGACAAGGCGCCTGATGCCATCGGCGCCATCGCGCACCAGCATCCGGCCGCGCGGCCCGACCGCCCAGCTTTCATCGAACTTGCTCTCCTGATCGACCGTGATCGACATGGTGATCTTGCGGCTGGCCGAAACAGCGTCGTTCAATTGCAGCCATTCAGTCCAATGCGGCTCGCCGTTTGCCCGGCAGGCAATCGTCAGGATCGGGCTGTAGCTCAAGGCACCGCCGCCGGTGATCAGCTTGTTGGTTGCGTAGAGCGAGGCCGTGACAAGGCCGTCTTCACTCGTGCCGAAGCGCCAGTTGTCAGACACCGCGCCGGCCTGGGCGATGCCGCAGACCGAGACAAGGACCAGCGCGATTGCCGAAGCGTGTCCCAATTCGACGAACAGTCTCAACACGCCCTCCAACAACCAAGCGGCTTGCAATAGAAGCGCAGATAATGATCAAAGCTTGGTCGCCACAGGCCGTCGCTCGCGAAGCATGGCGGCTGTTGCAGTTTGGCAACGAAAAAGGCCGCCTGGAGGGCGGCCTTCCTGTTTCAGCGGAGCGCTGGTGTTATTCGGCGGCCTTCTTCTTCGGCGCGGCCTTCTTCTTGGGCTCTTCCGCGTCGTCGGCCTTCTTGGCGTCGGCCTTCTTGGCGGCGGCTTTCTTCGCCGGCTTCGCCTTGACGGAGGTCTCGTCCTCTTCGTCGTCGGCCATCAGCTCTTCCTTGCTGACCTTGACGTCGGTGACCGAAATCTGACCGAGCAGATGGTCGACCACTTTTTCCTCGAACATCGGCGCCCGCAGCGTGTTCAACGCTTCCGGGTTGTTGCGGTAGAACTCGAAGACTTCCTGCTGCTGGTTGCCCGGATAGCGGCGCACCTGCTCGAACAGGCCGCGCTGCAGCTCTTCGTCCGATACGGTCACGCCGGCCTTCTCGCCGATTTCAGCCAGCACCAGGCCGAGACGCACGCGGCGCTCGGCAAGCCGCAGATACTCGGCACGCGCCTCTTCTTCCGTCGTCTCTTCGTCGGCGAAGGTGCGTCCGGCTGCTTCCAGGTCACGATTGACCTGCGCCCAGATGTTGTTGAACTCGGCGTCGACGAGCTTCGACGGCGCCTCGAACGAATAAGCCGCATCGAGCTGGTCGAGCAGCTGGCGCTTCACCTTCTGGCGTGTCATGGCGCCGAACTGGTTCTCGATCTGGCCGCGTACGACGTCGCGCAGGCGCTCCAGCGACTCCAGGCCGAGGTTCTTGGCGGTCTCGTCGTTGATTTCCAGCGCGCCGGGCTGGGACACTTCCTTGACGGTGACGTCGAAGGTCGCTTCCTTGCCGGCAAGATGCGCGGCCTGGTAGTTCTCCGGGAAAGTCACGGTGACCTGCTTTTCGTCACCGGCCTTGGCGCCGACCAGCTGATCCTCGAAGCCGGGGATGAACTCTTTTGAGCCCAGCACCAGCGGCTGATCGGTGCCCGCGCCGCCATTGAAGGCTTCGCCGTCGATCTTGCCGACATAGTCGATGGTGACGCGGTCGCCATTGGCGGCCTTGCCGGTCTTCGGCTCGTAGCTGCGCGCCGATTCGGCAACACGCTGGACCTGCTCGTCGATCTCGGCATCAGGCACGTCGAACACCTGGCGTGTCACCTTGATGTCGGAAAAGTCCTTGATCTCGATCGCCGGGATGATCTCGTAGTTGAGGCGGAATTCGAAGTCGGCGCCGCCGGCCAGGATCTTCTCGGCTTCCTTCTCGTCCTCGGTCATGATGACTTCGGGCTGCATGGCAGCCTTTTCACCACGCCCGGTAATGATCGAACGGGTCGAATCGTTGAGGATTTCGTTGACCACTTCGGCCATGAACGACTTGCCGTAGACCTTGCGCAGGTGCTGTACCGGCACCTTGCCTGGACGGAAGCCGTTGATGCGGACCTTGTTGCGGGCATCCGAAAGCCGCGCCATCAGCTTGGCTTCCATGTCACCGGCCGGCACGGTGATCTTGATCTCTCGCTTGAGACCGGAGTTGAGCGTTTCGGTGACCTGCATCGTAAAACCTTTGTTTTCACCAATGAGACTGCCACGGCCTCTGCCGTTCACAGCCTGCCGGTATATTCTTGCCGGGAATGGCTTTTGGTACGGAACCTGGCGATTTGACCGAAAACCCGGCTCAAACTCTCCCAAACTGCGTTCCAAAATGTGAATAAGTTCTTGTTTTTCCTACTTCTTATCACATTCTGCAGAAGCGGATCGTCGCGTCCCGTCACATTTGACACGCCTTTTGTCACAGGCGAGGCCAATTTTCAACAGTCTTCGCATCCCGGCGAATAACCAGCATTTGGACCTGACCACATCTTGTCCCTGACCTCTACATCTTGTCTCCGACATTGACAGAATGATGGCCACATGGGATTGCCGGTTCATGCGGATGTGGCGGAACTGGTAGACGCCCTGGATTTAGGTTCCAGTGCCGAAAGGCGTGGGGGTTCGAGTCCCTTCATCCGCACCACCCTTCGCTCTTCGAGCTTCGGTGGCGGGCCACCCGAATAGATGAAGGAGTGTCCTCCCGAAGCCTTGGCTAAGGAGGACCGGCGCCGTTCAGGCGGCGATCGGGTTGAGCTTCAGATGCTGGATCAGGATAATGGTCTTGGCGTCGATGATCCGGCCATCGGCGATGCCGGCCAGCGCCTCGTCGAGCGGCATTTCCAGAACCTCGATGTCCTCGCCCTCTTCTTGCGCGCCGCCGCCGGCCGAGATGCGGTCGGCGGGTGAATAGCGGGCGATGAAGAACCAGAGACG
>NZ_RZQI01000075.1:0-12217 GCF_003998335.1 Mesorhizobium sp. M7A.F.Ca.CA.002.05.1.1
TTCCAGAACGGCATGCCATTGTCATTGCTGACGGAGGGCGACTTGGCCAGATAGAGCGCACCGACGACGAGGCTCTGCGCCAGCTTCAGCTTGAAGTCGCGCACGCCCTCGCAGCCGATGGCGCGGCAGAACCGGGTCACCGTCGGTTCGCTGACCCCGGCGCGCTGGGCAAGGGCGGCGTTGGAGGCGTCGACGGCATATTTGACGTCGTCGAGCACGACATCGGCGACACGCCGTTCGGCCGGGCGCAATTCGCTGTAGGAATCCTTGACCAGCGAGATGATGTCGGGAATGCGCCGGACAGGATCGCGCCCCTCGGTATCCTGGCCTGGAACAGGCTCGTCCTGGCTGCCAGCTTCGTTCATGGGGTCCTGGTCTTTCCCTGGGTTGCGAGGCTGCCGTCTTAGCATGTTTGCACGCCCTGGCTCCACGCGCCCGACCGCATCGCAACCGCAGCGTGTCGTAGGGTAAAGATCACCTTCCTCCGGTCCTCTCCGATCCGTGTCAGTTCCGAAGTATGTAGGAAAGCAACATGCATTTCAAGGCCGCAAAACCGATATTAAAACAAGCAGATAGGCATACTAATCGATTTTCCTGATACGGTGGCCATCGTCGGTGCTTGACAGGAAAGTAGGATAGTTACAGACTGATTTTCGCTGGGGATGAGCCAATGGATCATCGCGCAATCTTCCCGGGGGGCAGATGAATACGGGCGATGCAAAAAAGCCGAAGCTTGGCGTGCAGGCAGCGACCAAGATCTATCACACGGCCTCCGGCGACCTGCTGGCGCTGGACCGCTGCAGCCTAGATGTCAGCGCCAATGAAATCGTCTCGATCGTCGGCCCTTCCGGCTGCGGCAAGACCACGCTCTTGTGGTCGATGTCGGGCCTGCACAGCCTGACCAGCGGCGAGATCCGGCTCGATGGCAAGGCCATCACCGGTCCGCATCCCGATATCGGCATCGTCTTCCAGGAGGCGAACCTCCTGCCGTGGCGCAATCTCGACGCCAACATCCGCTTCCCTTTCGAGATCAAGGGCGAGAAGCCGGACCGGGCGTGGATCGCGCATCTGCTCAACCGGGTCGGGCTCGACGGCTTCGGCGGCAAGTTTCCGCGTGAGCTGTCGGGCGGCATGCAGCAGCGTGCGGCGATCGTGCGGGCGCTGGCGCTGAAGCCCTCGGTGCTTTTGATGGACGAGCCGTTCGGCGCGCTCGACAGCTTCACCCGCGAGGAGATGAACCGGCTGGTCGAGGAGATCTGGCTCGACACCAAGACAACGATCGTCTTCATCACCCACTCGATCGAGGAGGCGATCTTCCTCTCCGACCGGGTCGTGGTGCTGAGCGCCCGGCCGGGCCGCGTCGCCAAGGAATATCGCGTGCCGTTTGCGCGGCCACGCTCGCTGGAGATCATGGCGACGAAGGAGGTCTTCGACCTCACCAACCGTATCAAGATGGACATTGTCGGCGAACGCACGCGGCCAAAAGCGCCGGAGCGCGCGAGCGCCGAGATCGTGAGGATCAGGCCGTGAGCGGAGGCGACGCCATTCCGGAATTCTCCAAATCCAAGTCTGCCGACGGCCACGAGGTCAGCCTGACCAATCTGTCGGCCTTCGCCAGCGGCCCCGGCATCAAGTCGGGCAAGGAGGTGGCGGCCATTCTTGCCGTGGCGGTGATCATCATCGGCGGCATCGAACTGGCGCTGCGGCTGTTCCACGTGCCGCTCTACATCATGCCGCCGCCGAGCTCGATCGCCTATGCGCTGTTCGACGAGTTCCCGCTGATCGCGCCGCATCTCGGCTACACGCTCGTCGAGCTGGTGTCCGGCTTCACCATCGGCGCCATCATCGGCCTGGTGCTGGCCGCCGTCATCACCCAGTTTCCGTTCGCCGAGAAGATCGTCGCGCCCTACATCCTGCTTCTGGTCACCACGCCGATGCTGGCACTGGTGCCGCTTCTGATCCTGCGCTTCGGCTTCGGCTACACGCCGCGCATCATCGCGGTGGCGCTGGCCGCCGGGCCGATGGTGATGATCAATGCCGCCACCGGCTTTCGCCGCGTCGACAGCGCCAAGATCGCGCTGGCACGCTCCTATGGCGCCAGCACCCTGCAGATCTTCTGGAAAATCCGAGCGCCGATGGCGCTGCCGATGATCCTGGTCGGGCTGATGATCGGCGCCATCTTCGGTCTGCTGACCGCGGTCGGCGCCGAAATGGTCGGCGGCGGCTTCGGCCTCGGCAACCGGCTGACCACCTATTCGTCGATGATCCAGATGCCGCAGTTCTTCGCCGTGGTGCTGATCCTGTCGACGCTCGGCATCCTGATCTACGTGCTGTTCTTCCTGATCGGCAAGAAATGGGCGAGCTGGGAGGCTTGAACACAGGGATATGACGGCGCGCCCGGGAGGCGGCGGCAAGAGACTGACATCAAACAAAAAAGGGGAATGCTATGACCAAAGAAAACTCCATCAGCCCGGCGGGCATCAGCCGCCGCTACTTCCTGCAGGTGACCGGCGCCGGGCTGGTGACCGCGACGGCGCTTGGCGCCACCGGCCTCAAGGCCAGGGCCGAACCCTACGGAAAATTCACCTGGATCTCGCCGCGCGGCACGCTCGAAGTGCTCGACGACTATCCCTACTGGGCAGCCAAGAAGGCCGGCTATTTCGATGGGCTGGACACCGACATGCAGCCGGGGCCGTCGGACGGCACCGCGACGGTGAAGTTCGTCGATGTCGGCCAGGCCGATATGGGCTTCCCGTCGCCCGGCGTGTTCTCTTTCGCCATCCAGAACGGCATGAAGCTGAAGTCGGTGTTCCATATGGGCGCCCGCGACACGTTCAGCATCGCCTTCCGCAAGGGCGAGGGATCGAACGATCTGAAGAAGCTGGAAGGCAAGACCATCCTGCTCGGCTCCGCCGCCTGGCAGTCGATCACCGACCCGCTGCTGGCGGCGCAGGGCGTCGACATCAAGAAGGTCAAATATGTCGAAGCCGGCTGGCCGACATGGGGCACGGCTCTTGCCGGCGGCCAGGGCGACGCTGCCCTGTCGTGGGAAGGCCTACGCGCCGAATGGATCGCCAAGGGGCTCGACTTCGAATACTGGCTCGGCGTGCAGAACTCAAAGCTGCCGGCCAATACTTTCGTCGTGCGCGCCGCCGATCTGGAGGACGCCGACAAGAAGGCGTTGCTGGAAAAGTACCTGCGCGGCTGGGCGATGGGCCTCGAATTCGGCTACCAGAATCCCCGCGCGGCGGTCGAAGCGGTGTTCGAGCAGTTCCCGACGCTGGCCAAGAATCTCGGGCCGGAGCTTGGCACCACCTCGATCCTGCAGCAGATCAACGTCTTCCGCGGCGACATGGACAAACGCGGCGGCTGGGGCTCGCACGACATGGCGAGCTGGCAGGGCTTCTTCGACGAAATCCACAAGATCGGCCAGATCACCGCTCCGGTGAAGGCCGAGGATGTCTGCACCAACGATTTGATCGGCCCGGCCAATGATTTCGACAAGGCCAAGGTCAAGGCCGATGCCGACGGCGTCAAGCTGTCGGAAGGTTTTGCCGCGCTCGATGTCGAGAAGATCAAGGCGCATCAGTTCGATTCGGCGGTGAAGTAGGGCTGGCAATTGTCCAGGTCAGCGCCGCCCCTCACCTGCCTGCCGGCATCCTCTCCCCGTAAACGGGGCGAGGGGACGCTGTCGTTGATGATTTCGCCAATCGCCAACATTGCGGCCAGCCCTTTCTCCCCGTCACTATACGGGGAGAAATGCCCGGCAGGGCAATGAGGGGCGGCGCCAACCTAAGGTGATTGTCCTGGATAAACATGCGGGCGACGGCAACAGCGCCGCCTGTGATTTAATCAAGAATTTGGGAGGCAGCGGTGTCCGACAGAGTAAAAGTGCTGGTGGTGGGTCTCGGCAATATGGGTGCGTCGCATGCCAGCGCGTATCACCGGCTCGACGGTTTCGAGATCGTCGGCATTATGAGCCGCTCGATCAAGAGCAACACGAAGATTCCGGGAGAGTTAGCCGGCTACCCACTCTACGAGGATTTCGACCAGGCGCTGAAGGAAACAAAACCGGACGCGGTGTCGATCAACAGCTGGCCGAACACCCACGCCGAATATGCGCTGAAGGCAATCGCCGCCAACTGCCATGTGTTCATGGAAAAGCCGCTCGCCACCAACAATGAGGATGCCGAGAAGGTTGTCGCGGCGGCGCGGGCGAAGAACCGCAAGCTGGTGCTCGGCTATATCCTGCGCGTCCACCCGTCATGGATCAAGTTCATCGAGGTCGGGAAGACGCTCGGCAAGCCGCTGGTGATGCGGCTCAACCTCAACCAGCAGAGCAGCGGCAGCGCCTGGCACTGGCACAAGAACCTGATCGATTCGCTGATCCCGATCGTCGATTGCGGCGTCCATTATGTCGACGTCATGTGCCAGCTGACCGGCGCCAAGCCGGTGCGCGTGCATGGCATCGGCGCCAAGCTCTGGGCGGAAGCCGACAAGCAGAATTACGGCCACCTGCACGTCACCTTCGATGACGGCTCGGTCGGCTGGTACGAGGCGGGCTGGGGCCCAATGATGAGCGAAACGGCCTATTTCGTGAAGGACGTGGTCGGCCCCAAGGGCGCGGTGTCGATCGTCGCCGGCCAGCAGGCAAGCAATGCTGCCGAACTTGCAGAGGTTTCGAGTTCCGCCGACATCGACCGCCACACCAAGACCGATGCGCTGAAGATCCATTATGCTCAGGTCGACGGCGACAAGAATTTCTCGAAGCCCGACGAGATCGTCAGCATGGAGGACGAGCCCGGCCACCAGGAGCTCTGCGACCGCGAGCAGGCCTTCTTCCTGCGCGCCATCCGCGAGGATCTCGACCTCACCGAGCAGATGGATGCGGCGGTCAACAGCCTGCGCATCGTGCTGGCCGCTGAACAGAGCATCGCACTCGGGCGGACCATCGACCTGGCCTGACGCAATCCGGCTGCTGGCGGCAATCGTTTCAGGCCGGCGCTGCCCCTCACCCTTACCCTCTCCCCGTGAAGAACGGGGAGAGGGGGTCGTCAGCGTTGGAGCGTCTCCCTTCTCCCCGTCACTATACGGGGAGAAGGTGCCGGCAGGCGGCTGAGGGGCGGCGCCAACGTTGGCAAGATCAACGAACGACGGGAGAGAGACATGGTCACCGAAAGTCTGCTGAAAACCTATGCCGAGTCCGACGCGCTCGACCTTGCGGCACTTGTGAAGCGGGGCGACGTTTCACCGGGGGAACTGGTGGAGGCGGCGATCACGCTGGTCGAGCGGCTCAACCCGACGCTCAATGCGGTCATCCATCGCCTCTACGACATGGCGCGCGCCCAGGCCGAGACAATCGACACATCAGCGCCCTTCGCCGGCGTGCCGTTCCTGCTCAAGGAGCTGGCCTCGTCCTGGACCGGGGCACCGAACACCAACTCCTCATTCTACCTCAGGGATGTCGTTGCCGATTTCGACACCGAGGTCGTTCGCCGCATGAAGGCGGCCGGGCTGGTGCTGGTCGGCAAGTCGAACGCGCCGGAGAACGGTTGGTCGATCACCACCGAACCAAAACTCTACGGTGTGACCAAGAACCCGTGGAAGGAAGGCATCACGCCCGGCGGCTCGAGCGGCGGCGCTGCCGCGGCCATCGCTTCGCGCATGGTGCCGATCGCCGAGGCCAGCGATGGTGCAGGCTCGATCCGCATTCCGGCCTCCTGCTGCGGTATCGTCGGGCTGAAACCGTCGCGCGGCCGCGTCAGCCTCGCGCCGTTCGGCGACTATTGGTATGGCGGCGCGTACTTCCTGTGCTGCTCGCGCACCGTGCGCGACACGGCGGCCTATCTCGACGCGGTTGCCGGCGCGCTGCCGGGCGACCCCTATACGCCGCCGGTGCCCGATGGTTCTTGGCTCAGCCTGTCGGCACGGGCGCCAAAGAAGCTGCGCATCGGCTTTTCCGTCACGCCACCCAACGGCACGGCGATCGATGCGGAGGTGAAGGCGGCGGTGCTGGCAACCGTGGCTGCGCTCGAGCGGCTCGGCCACGACGTCGAGGAGCACGATATGCCGCTCGACGCGAACGCTGTGTGGAAGACCTACACCAACATGACCTGCGTGCAGACGGCGGCGACGTTCGACTACCTTGAGACGGTGATCGGCCGGCCGGTGACGCCAGGCGATGTCGAGGCGGTGACTTGGGCAATCATCGAGCGCGGCCGCTCGACCAGCGGCACCAGGCACATCTCCGATGTCGAGCAGCTCAGGCAGGTCGGCCGCGACATCGTCGGCGACCTCGGCGCCTACGATATCTTCATCACCCCGACCCTGACGCAGCTGCCGCGTCCGTTCGGCTATTACGACATGTCGGAAACCGACATCGACCGCTACAACGCCAAGTGGGCGGATTCGGTGTTTGCGTTCCCCTTCAACATCTCCGGCCAGCCGGCGATCTCGCTGCCGCTCGGCTGGTCGAAAGACGGCGTGCCGATCGGCGTGCAACTGGTCGGCCGCTACGGTGACGAGGCAACGGTGCTGGCCGCGTCGGCGCAGCTGGAGCAGGAGATGCCGTGGAGCGATCGGCGGCCACCGGTGAGTGGTTAGGTGCTGGCCACCTCACCACCGAGTTCCGTGGCGCCCCCCTCTGTCCTGCCGGACATCTCCCCCTCAAGTGGGGAGATCGGCTGCTACGACCACCTTCGCCAATATTCGACGTTGAAGACGAAGACCGACGCCGAAACAGTCAATCTCCCCACTTGAGGGGGAGATGCCCGGCAGGGCAGAGGGGGGCGCCGTAGAGCGCTATCTTTGAAAAACGACCACGCCCTCGCTACCCAATCCTCTCCAGCCGTCTCGGCAAGCGGTTCATGGCGACAGCCCCGTCCGGTGTGATCAGGAACTGATCCTCGAGATTGAAGCTGGCGAGGCCGTCTATGTAGAGCGGGATCTCGAAGGCCAGCACCATGCCGGCTTCGATGACGACATCGCTATCGGCGGCGATGAACGGCCATTGCTCCGAGAAGACCGACTGGCCGACGCCATGGCCGAAATGACCGCGGCGGTAGGTGCGCAGCCCTTGCCGCGCCAGGCTGTCGGTGGCGACGCGATGCACGTGGGTGAGCGTGGCTCCCGGAACAAGCGCTGCCAGCCCGTCGTCAAAGGCCCGCTCGGCGATCGCGTGCAGTTCGGCCTGCTCGGCGGATGGCGATCCGAAGGTGAAGTTGCGCGACATGTCGGAGGCGTAGCCGCCGACCGTGCAGACCATGTCGCACTTCAGCGGATCGCCAGGCATGGCTTTCGCATCGGTGCTTTTGGCCTTCGCGCCCAGCGTCACATATTCGGCTGTGGCGACCGGATGGGACAGGCCGGACGCGGCCGTGGCGACGCCTTGCCGATAGAGGGCAATGAGATCGCCCTGACGCATGCCGGCCATGGCATCGACCTGCAGCCGCTCCAGCCCGGCTTCCGACAGGATGATGCCTTGCTGGAGCAGATCGATCTCGCGCGGCGACTTGATGGCCCGCAACCTGTCGAGCACGGCCGAGCCGTCGACCATCGTGCAGCCCGGCAGCAGCGCCTGCATGACCGAGAGATCGGCGGCGGGAATAAAATCGAGATCGACGCCGATCCTTGCGCGCTCAAGTCCGAACCCGCTCAGGATCTCCTTCAGTTCGCGGACGGAACGGGCAAGTTCGAATGTTGCCGGCCGGGAAAAACCAGGCGCCCGGCCAGACGAGGCAAGGCCGGCCTCGACGCGTTGCGCCAGCCCTTGCCCTGCGGTCGAGGCGTCAAGCGTGGCGGTTTCGATCCAGATCGGGTGGCTGCGGATGACGGCATCCGACAGAGCCAGTTGCAGCTGTCCCGCATTGAAATCCGCCACCACGACGCCCACCGGCAAGTCTTGGCCAGCCGGGATGACGACGAAGCCGGCGCCGGCGCGCCGGAACAGTCCCGACGGCCCGATCGAGGCTCCGGTCGCATAGTGGAAGGCCTCAGGCGCGCACAGCACCAGCGCCTCGATGCCGGCGCGGTCCATCAGTTGCGCCGCGCGCTGGCGATCGACAAAGCCTGTCATGGGTTTCTCCACTGTCCGAAGCGGCAACGGAGCATTCCGGGTGCGCACAATCAAGCCGCTGACAGCAGCTACTTGATCGATTCCAGCTTGGCGACGGCGGCGGTGAAGCCGGCCAGCGACACCGGGATGGTGACCGGCTTGCGGGTGACCGATTCCATGCCGATGTTCAGATTGGTCCCGGACTTCATGGCCTTGATGAGATCCGCCGACAACGGCGTGGCGGCATAGGCGCCGTTCTGGTCGCTGGTCTGGATGGCAATCGTCGTCTTCTGGCCCTGGTCGATCTGGAAGGAGGCGCCGGACGGCAGGAACAGGCCGTGCGGCAGGGCAAGCAGCATGGCGAGGCTGCCATTGCCGTTGTCGCGGCGCACGGTCACGGTCAGCACGCGCTGCCCGGTCTTGGCCTCGGTCAGGTTCTGCGACACCTGGCACTGAAGCTCGGTGGTCGCCGAACCGGAGGAGCAGTTCACCGCCCACGGATTGGCATCGGCCGGTTTTGCATTGGTTTCAGCCGGCTTTGGCTGGGCCGGCTTGGCATCTTCGGCAAGGGCTGGGCCGGCGGCCAGACCAAGCCACAGGGCGGCCAGCCCCGCGGCCACGCCAAGTAAATTAGACTTGTCTAAAGTAAGTGCCATGTTGTTTTGCCGGATGCCTTGCATGTTTCCTCGCCGCGCCCCGGTATTCTCCCGAGCATGGCTTGATACAACACTCGCGACTGTTCCGAAAGCCGAGCCGGAGGCAAGCAAGCCGGCGAAATTACTGTGGCCTTTCAGACACAGCGAGCAATTTTGCAGGAAAGCTCTAGAAATCGGATCGGCCAGGACTCGCTATACAATAGAATTCGAGTAAGAATCTACACGGGGCGCGTGTAGTCCCCGAAGGACTCGCCAGGGATGGGAACTACCGAGACTTCTCGGCAAGTTGGTGAGATAGCGGCGCGTGGGGAGGATTTCCACATTCGCGCTGGCTATCGCCGTTCGCAAATCGCCAGGCATCTTTGGAAGACGACGGCGCTGACGACGCTGGCGCTCGGTCTTTCCAGTCTGACGGCCCATGCCGATCCGAACGGCCTGTGGCAGCCGCAGATCCGCGCCATCATCGGCGCCGACAACAATGGCGGCAACGGCGCGCTCGAAGGTTTCATCCCGCTCAAGCAGACGGCCGAATCCGTGCTGTTCCTGGATGTCCGGGCCAAGCATGATTTCAAGGATGGTTCCGGCCAGGATGTCGGCCTCGGCATTCGCCGCATCGTCAACCCGGACCTGATGATCGGCGGCTACGCCTATCTCAACCTCGAGAACTACAACTCCACCCAGTTCACCGCCGCCACGCTGGGCGCCGAGGCGATCACGCCACATTTCGATGCGCATGTGAACGTCTATCTGCCGATCAAGGGCGATTCGACGGATCACTCGACCAGTTCGACCCTGTCGATGGTCAGCAACCAGCTGATCGAGCAGATCTCGGTCCTTGACCACCGCGACTACGCCGCGTGGGGCATCGAGGGCGAGATCGGTGCGCAGGTGCCGGTCGCCCTGCCCGACAAGCATTCGCTGCGGCTCGACATCGGCGGCTATCACTTCGAGGATCCGCATGGCGACGACGGCAGCGTCACAGGCGCCAAGGCCGGGTTCGAGTATACGATCGGCGATGTCTTCGGCAGCAACACGGAACTGGTCTTCGCCGGCGAGGTCCGCAACGACAATCGCGACGACACCCAGTTCGCCGGCAGCGTGCGGCTGAACATCCCGTTCAATCCCGGCAGCGGCTCGGACAATGCGGCCAATGGGGCCGACAACGGGCCGGAGCCGGTCTATCCGGTCAGCGAAGGCCTGCGCAAGCGCGTCAACGAACGCGTGCGTGGCGATATCGGGGTCCGCGTCCAGTCGCAGACGCTGACCGGCGGCTCGACGACGCGTGTCGCGATCAACGCCGCCACCAATGCCGCCTTCGGCAAGTTCTATTTCGCCGATGGCGGCCTCGCCGGCGCCGGCACGCTGGCCGACCCGACGACTCTGGACGACGCCGTGACCAAGTCGGGTGCGAACGGCTTTGTCGTCGCGCTTGGCGGCAACGGCAATCTGACGACCGGCGGCGTGACGCTTGCCAATGGACAGACCGTCATCGGCGGCGGCGAAAGCGTCACCGCCAGGCTTTTCGGCGGCGGCACCAGCACCTTCAACCTGGGCGGCAGCGACGGCACGATCCAGGGCACCAACGTCGCCAACCCGGTCATCACGCTGGGCAACGGCAACACGCTCAACGGCATCACCATCACCGGCGGCGCCGACGGCATTTTCGGCAACAACATCACCGGCGCGACGCTGACCAATGTGACGGTCACCGGTGCGGGCGGCAACGGCGCCGACTTCACCGGCAGCTCGACCGGCATCACCGGCTCCAATTTCACCGCCACCGGCAACGGCCTCGATGGCTTGCACATCGAAGGCGACGGCACCTACAATTTCACCGGCACGACGCTGCTGCAGGGCAATCTCGACGACGGTCTCGATATCAGCGGCAAGGGCACCTACACCTTCGCCACCATCAATGCGCAGGACAATACTGACCGCGGCATCACCGTGCAGGGCACGTCGACCGGCGGGACGTTCACCACCACCGGCGGCACAATATCGGGCAATGGCGGCACCGCCGTCTTCATCGATCCGATCACCGCTCATGTGGTGCTGGACTCGATCAGCCAGAGCGGCGGCACGTCGGGCGTCGTGCTCGAGAATGTCGCGGGCAGCTTCACCGTCAACGGTGCGACGACGATCTCCGACACGACCGGACCGGCGATCGCCATTTCGGATTCGCCGGCGGCGATCCGCTTCGGCGACATCAGCATCACCAATCCCGGCGCCGACGGCATCTCGTTTGCCGGCGTCAATGCGGCGGTGGTCACCGGCAACATCGTCATTTCCGGACTGGGTGTCGGCACCGGCGTCGATTTCTCCGGCAGCAAAACCAATTTCACCGCGCAGTCGCTCAACATCACCGGTACCGGTGCCGCCGGTTCGATCGGCATCGACCTGACCTCGCCGAGCGTCGGCGGCGCGGTGATCACCATCACCGCTGGTGGCGTCATCGCCAATGTCGATACCGGCGTGCGGCTGGGCATTGCCGGAACGCCGGGGGCCACGGCCAACGCCGAGTTTACCTTCGGCGGCGGTTCCAGCTCCATCTCCGGCATCACCGCCTCGCTCGATGCGCGCGGGCTCAATGAGGGCAGCGGCCACTACGCCTTCGGCACGACGCAGTTTACCGGCCCGCAACTCTACGATCTGCGCAATTACATCTTCGTCGCGGCCGGGGCTTCGGGCGGCGGCACGTCCATCACCGACCTCGCCTCGATCGATTATGCCGACAGCATTACCGCCAGCGACGCCATCATTGTCCTGGTCAACCGCGGGACGATCGACGACGCCACCGGCTTCTCGCTGAGCGACGGGCAGGAACTGGCGTCGTTCGGCAACGGCCGCGCGTTCTCGCTCGGCGGGGTGCCGTTGAATGTCACCGGCACCAACGTCCATCATGACGAATCCATCTCGGATTCCGCGGGCGCGGCAACGCTGACCAGTTCCGGCGCCGGCGATGTCGTGACGCTGGGCAACGGCAACACATTGCTCGATTTCAATATTTCCGGGGGCGCCGCCGCCGGCATCCACGGCCTGGGCACAAATGGCCTGACCGTCCAGGGCGTGACGGTCAGCAATGTCGCAACCGGCCTCTTCCTCGATGGAGTGGCCGGTACGGTCTCGGTCGACGACCTGACCGTCCAGACCGCATCTGAAACCGGCATCGTGCTTGTCGGTTCGAGCGCGACCGTCAATTTCACCGGCAACACCAAGATCACCAACGCCACCAGTGCGGCGCTGTCCGCCAACAATTTCGACGGCATCGCCACCTTCGACGATCTCGACATCACCGGCGGCGGCGTAGGCATAGGCATCGTCGGCAGCTCCAGCGGAACCTTGACCTTCGGGGTCGGGAGTTCCATCGCCAACACGAGCAGCAACGCCTTCTCCATCAGCAACTCGACGCCCAACGTCACCTACAACGGCACCATCAACCAGACCGCTGCTACCAGCGCGGTGGGGATCTCCGGCATGAGCGGCGGCAGCGCCACGTTCGGTGGAGCGA
>NZ_RZQI01000761.1:0-2786 GCF_003998335.1 Mesorhizobium sp. M7A.F.Ca.CA.002.05.1.1
GCTGTGGCGGGCCCGCGCCCGCCGCTGTCGATGCCTGCTGCGTCAGGGATGCGGACGCCAAGGCAACCGGCGCATCGGGTTGCGGCTGCGCAACCGCGCCAGCCACCGAGACGCGAGAGAATATGGCGGCCGGCGTCGATGCCTGAACGATCTGTCCTGCGCAAGGCAATCTGGGCGCTTGGACTGACCCAGATCATCGGCTACGGCACGCTCTATTACAGCTTCTCGATCCTCGCGCCGGCAATGGCTGGGGAGTTCGGGCTCACGGAAGGCTGGGTATTCGGCGCGCTGTCGGCCTCGCTCTTTGCCGGCAGCCTGTTCGCGCCGACTGCCGGGCGGTGGGCCGACCGCTTCGGCGCCGGGCGCATAATGACCGTCGGCTCGGTGGCGGCAGCCGTGGCGCTGGCGCTGTGCGCCGTCGCGCCCGACCGCGTGACCTTCGTCCTGGCATTGCTGGCAATGGAGCTGGCCTCCAGCTTCGTCCTCTACAGCGCCGCCTTCGTGGCGATCGTGCAGATCGGGGTTCCCCGGCCGCAACGCAGCATCACCCACCTGACGCTCATCGCCGGGTTCGCCTCGACCCTGTTCTGGCCACTGACTTCGGCGCTGCATGCGCATCTGACATGGCGCGAGGTCTATCTTTTGTTCGCCGCACTCAATCTCGGGCTCTGCCTGCCGATCCACGCCTGGCTGATGCGCCTGTCGCGCCGCCACGCAACAGTCATGCCGCAAGAGCGCGGGCCCGCCCCCGATGAAGCGGGCACGCGGCTCGATGCGCGGCGTGGCCGGGCCGTGTTCCTGCTCATGCTGGCGGGGTTCGCCACCGAGGGCTTCGTGCTGTCGGCGATCCTCATCCACATGGTGCCGCTGACGGCGGCGCTGGGGCTCGGGACCGCAGGCCTTTTCGTCTCGACCCTGTTCGGGCCGGCGCAGGTCGCCAGCCGGCTGATCAACATGCTGTTTGGCGGCCGCCTGCAGCAAACGCACCTCGCCGTCATCGCCGCGTCGCTGGTCACAGCCGGGCTGTGCGCACTGCTCCTGACGACGCCATGGCTGCCCGGCGCCTTCGTGTTCGTATTGCTGTTCGGCCTCGGTTCCGGCCTCACCAGCATCGTCGGCGGCACCTTGCCGCTCGAACTCTTCGGCCGCGAGGGCTATGGTGCGCGGCTCGGATGGGCAAGTGCTGCCCGTCAGTTCACCTCGGCCTTCGCGCCGTTCGCGCTCGCCTTCATGATGGCGCGGACATCCGTCGCCAATTCCCTGTGGGTCCTGGTGGTCGTCGCCGCGAGCGGCGTCATCGCCTTCCTCGCCATCGTGCTGCTGAGGCGCCGCGGCCGGGTTGCGTTCGCCATTGGCGGCAATCCGGAAGAGGCGGCCTGACCGCGCCTCAATGTCTGAGAATCTTGCTCAGAAAAGCGCGGCTGCGGTCGGTCCTGGGGTGTGAGAAGAACTCGTCCGGCGTGCCGCTTTCGACGATGGCGCCGGCGTCCATGAACACCACGCGCTGGGCGACCTTGCGGGCGAAGCCCATCTCGTGTGTCACCACCATCATGGTCATGCCTTCATCGGCGACCGCCACCATGACGTCGAGCACTTCGGAAATCATCTCGGGATCGAGGGCCGAGGTCGGCTCGTCGAACAGCATGATCTTGGGTCGCATGCCAAGGCAACGCGCGATCGCCACGCGCTGCTGCTGGCCGCCGGAGAGCTGTGCGGGATAGGCATCGACCTTATCGGCGAGGCCAACCTTGGCCAGCAATTCGCGGCCTGCTTTTTCAGCCTCGGCGCGCGGGATCTTGCGGACGTGGATGGGGGCGAGCGTGACGTTTTCGAGTGCCGTCTTGTGCGGGTAGAGGTTGAACGACTGGAAGACGAAGCCGATCTCGGTGCGCAGCTGCGTCATGTTGGTGGCGGGGTCGCCCAGGCGTTGGCCATCGACGACGAGGTCGCCGTCCTTGATCGCCTCCAGGCCGTTGACGCAGCGGATCAGCGTGCTCTTGCCCGAGCCGCTCGGGCCGCAGACGACGACCACTTCGCGCGGCTCGACGCTGAGCGTGATATCCTTGAGCACATTGAGCGTGCCGAACCATTTGTTGACGCCGCGAAAGTCGATCATGCCGGTTTTGGCAAGGCCCGTTTTGGTCATGTTTTCTGGACCTTTGGGGTTGGAAGTCACAACTGCACCTCGCCATGCGCCGCGCCCATGCGCTGCTCCAGCCGGCGGGCCAGCATGATCAGCGGATAGCAGACGATGAAATAGCCGACGCCGACGAGGAAGAAGACCAGCAGGCCGTTGGGCACACGCTGCACCACCAGCCAGCCAACCCGGGTGAGGTCGGTGAGCCCGATCGCCGAGACGACGGAAGAATCCTTGATCAGCAGCACATACTGCCCGACCAGCGGCGGCAGCACGATGCGCATCGCCTGTGGGAGGACCACCTGGCGCATGCGCTGCAAGCGCGACAGGCCGGACGCCAGCGCCGCCTCGACCTGACCTGTCGGCACCGAGCGGATGCCGGCAACGACGATCTCGCAGATGAAGCAGGCGGCGAGGTTGGTCAGCGCGATGATGCCGGCGGTGAAGGCATCGAGTTCGATGCCGAACTCAGGCAGGATGAAGAAGATCAGGAAGATCTGCACCAGGAACGGCGTGCCGCGGATCAGGTCGACCCAGGCCCCGATCAAGCCCGAGATCAGCCGGTTGCCGCCGGTCCGCAGGATGCCGAGGCCGAAGCCAAGCAGGGTGCCGAGCACCAGGCTGATCAGCGACAGCACCACGGTCATGC
>NZ_RZQI01000762.1:0-2924 GCF_003998335.1 Mesorhizobium sp. M7A.F.Ca.CA.002.05.1.1
CAGCAAGGCAGAGATCGCGGCCGCGGTCAAATCCGTGGCCCGGTGAGGAGCGCATCATGGACGCCACATCTCTCGCGACGCTCTGGGCCACGGTTGCCCTGGTCATCTTCCTGGGCATTGCCGTCTACATCAAGGTGCCTCGCCTGATCGCCAAGGCGCTCGACGCCCGCGCCGAAAGGATCAGCAACGAACTCGACGAAGCGCGCCGGCTGCGCGAGGAAGCCCAGCAACTGCTTGGCCAGTATCAGCGCAAGCGCAAGGAAGCCGAGCAGGAGGCCGCCGACATCGTCGCCGCCGCCAAGCGCGAAGCCGACTTGCTTGCCGCCGAAGCGCACAAGAAGACCGAGGACTATGTTGTCAGGCGCACCGCGCTTGCCGAGCAGAAGATCGGCCAGGCCGAGCGTGACGCCATCAGCGAAGTCCGCGCCAGCGCCGTCGACATCGCCGTAGAGGCAGCGCGCGCGCTGCTTGCCGGCAAGATCGACGCCAAGGCCGGTGCCGATCTGTTCAAGGCATCGCTTGCGGACGTGAAGTCGAAGCTGAACTAGAGGGTCCCGCTAGCCAATCATCGAAAGCCGCCCGGGCAACCTGGCGGCTTTTTGTTGTGGGCGGGGATAATCTCCCCCTCGAGGGGGGAGATCAGCTATCCATTCCGACGAAGCTCTCTTCCTCGACCACTTCAGCGCCACCCAGCCTGAACGGCGAAAACGATACGCGATGCAGCCGCGCCACCGGGCCATGCGCCTCGATTGCCGTGCGATGGCGAAGCGTGGCGTAGCCCATATGGACTTCGAAGCCGTAACGGTCGTGATGGTTGCCGCAGCCGCACATCATGCGATCACGCATCACCTTGGCGACGATCGAGGCGGCGGCGATCGACTGCGAACGCTGGTCGCCCTTGATCAGCGCGCGCCCTTCACAAGGCAGGCCAGGCGGCACGTCGCGTCCATCGGCAAGGGCGAGCTTCGGTCTGACCGACAGCCCTACCAGGGCGCGGCGCATGGCTTCCAGGCTTGCCTTGAGGATGTTGCTGCCGTCGATACCCTCGGCACTGATGGAGGCCATTGAGACCGCCTGCGCAGAGCCGAGAATTCGCAGGAACAAGGCTTCACGCTGCAGATGGCTGAGGCGCTTGGAATCGTCGAGGCCGTCGGGAATGTTGGCGGGATCGAGCACCACGGCCGCGGCGACTACCGGCCCGGCCAGGGGGCCACGGCCGGCCTCGTCCATCCCGGCAACCGGCCACAGGCCCTCCGCCATCGCCTTCGTCTCGAAGGAGAAGTCGGGCTTCTCGATGATCTCAAAGAGAGGCGGAGAATCAGAACGCGCGCGAGCCATGTTGCGGCGAGGTTCGCATCGGCTCTGATTCTCCGCAAGTCCCTCCGGGTCGGGTGGGGCGCCGGACCGGGAGGGCACCGTCTGCAGGCCGGGGCAGGCCGGACGGGATTCTGGTGCCGCGACGGATCAAACCACCGCGACGAATTGTCTCTTAAAGCAGCGTCAACTGCACCTGGTCTTTCCCGGCGGCAACGAACTGGTCGGTCCGCAGCGTGCGCCGTTCGGCATTGAGGCCGAGCCGCTTGGCTGTGATCTCGAAGCGCCGGCCGATCTGCCAGGCATAGGGACCGGCGCCCTTCATGCGTTTGCCCCATTCCGAATCGTAGTCCTTGCCGTCACGCATCGACCGGACCAGCGACATCACATGGCGGTAGCGGTCGGGATAATGACGCAGCAGCCAATCCTTGAAGATCGGGCTGACCTCCAGCGGCAGCCGCAGGATCACGTAGCCCGCTTCGCGCGCGCCCGCCGCACATGCGGAATCGAGGATGCGTTCCATCTCCGGATCGGTCAGGCCCGGAATGATCGGCGCCACCATGACCGACGCCGGAATGCCGGCATCCGAAAGCTGCCGGATCGCTTCCAGCCGCTTGGTCGGCGTCGACGCGCGCGGCTCCATGGTGCGCGCCAGCATGCGGTCGAGCGTCGTCACCGACAGCGCTACCTTGGCGAGCCCGCGTTCGGCCATGCGCGACAGGATATCGATATCGCGCGTCACCAGAGCGGACTTTGTCACGATGCCGACCGGATGGCCGCGCGCTTCCAGCACTTCGAGGATTTCGCGCATGATCCGGTATTGCTTCTCGATCGGCTGGTAGGGGTCGGTGTTGGTGCCGATGGCGATGGTGCGCGGCTGATAGCTGTCCTTCGAAAGCTCCTTGTCGAGCAAGCGCGCCGCATCAGGCTTGGCGAACAGCTTGGATTCGAAATCCAGACCCGGCGACAGGCCCATGAACGCGTGCGTCGGGCGGGCAAAGCAATAGACGCAGCCATGCTCGCAGCCGCGATAGGGGTTGATGGAACGGTCGAAGGAAATGTCGGGCGATTCGTTGCGGGTGATGATGGTGCGCGGCTTCTCTACCTGCACTTCGGTCTTGAAAGGCGGCAGTTCTTCCAGCGAATTCCAGCCATCGTCGAACACGTGCCGGCTGACTGGCTCGAACCGGCCGGACGGATTGATGCCAGCCGACCTGCCGCGGTTGCGGTCCGGGCGGACACGCATGCCGCTCTGCTCGACCATCGCGTTGGCCATCTCGGCTCTTCCTGCTCCGAAAGCTGCAATGTCGGCGCGCACGATCTGTTCCATTTTCGCCCGCTCCCAGGGACTGTCCGTGTTGTGTCGAATCGCTCTGTTCATGAAATTATTCCTATTTTACTGGTGGGAACAAAGCAAGAACTTTCTATGGTGCGATGCAAAAACTGGCGCTGTCCGGCGCTTTCCGCTATTCGGCTAAGGATGCTCAGTGTTCTCATCGAAACCCGCAATGACGAGGAGGGCCTCGCCCGCACGCTCGCCTCGCTGATTGGCGGAGCGGTCGAGGGCGTGGTGCGTGAAGTCATCGTCTGCGACACAGGCTCCACCGACC
>NZ_RZQI01000763.1:0-2924 GCF_003998335.1 Mesorhizobium sp. M7A.F.Ca.CA.002.05.1.1
GTCATGCATCACCACGGTGAAGGCCGAGCCTTCTGAAACAACGTGATTGTTGGTGACGAGATAGCCGTCATCCGAGATGAAGAAGCCCGAGCCCTGGGCAACCGGCCGCGGCTGATCGTTGTTGCGGTCGCGGTGGCTGAAGCGCCTGTTGCCGCCACCCTGGCCGTCCTGGTCACCAAAGCCACGGAATTCCTTGAAGAAGCGGCGTAGCTGTGGATTGTTGGGCAGGTTGTTCATGCCATCCTGGTCGTCGGACGGGTCGGAGCCATCATCGGCGGCCGGGCTGATCTTGGCCTTGACCTTGACACTGACAACGGCGGGAGAAACGCGCTCCACGACATCGGCGAAGCCCGGCACCTGCGGCGCCTCGACGCGTACGGCATCGGCCAGAACAGGGCTGGTTCCGCTGGTCAGCGCGCCAACCCCGATCGCACCGGCCACGGCGACAGATGCGACGGCAGCCATGAGACGCTTGCGGGTGACGGAATATGAATTGGGGGCAATATTCATGGATCTCTTATCCTCTTTCAACGGACGCTGCTTGGTCGGCATCCTCGGAAAGGAGAATTAGAGCGGCACACATTACAGCGCCATTTCCGACACATGAAACTTTGGTAATGTTTGGGAGTGACGGCGGACATCAGTCGCGGCGCAATATGGCGTCCAACGATGCCTGTTCTTCGGAGGACAGTGATTTTGTTGCCAGCACGCGGCGCGACCGCGCGGTCAGCACGATGAAAACGCCTCCCACCAGCAACAGCAGGACGGGCGTGCCCCACAGCAACGCATTGCGCAGGTCGAATCGCGGCTTCAGCAGCACGAACTCGCCATATCGCGAAACCACGTAGTCCATGACCTGCTGGTCGGTGTCGCCGGCGACGAGGCGCTGACGCACAAGGACGCGCAGGTCGCGGGCAAGGTCGGCATCGGATTCGTCGATCGACTGGTTCTGGCAGACCATGCAGCGCAAGCCTTCCGACAGCGCCCGCGCCCGCGCCTCCAGCGTCGGATCAGGCAGCACCTCGTCAGGCTTCACCGCCGAGGCCGTGCCGGCAAAGAACAGCGCCAGCAGCAGGACAATGGAGGTCAGAGAAAACCGCGCGTTCATGGCAGGGTCGCGGATGGCACCGCGCTCGCCTGCTTGCGCCGCCGCGACGGCGCGCCGACGCGCAGGCGCCGGTCCATCAGTGACATCGCCGCGCCCGCCATCATCATCAGGCCGCCGCCCCAGATCAACGTCACCAGCGGCTTCCACCACAAACGCACGACGACGGAACCGTCATTGCCCTCGTCGCCGAGCGAGATGTAGAGCTGCGAGAAACCAATCGTCCTGATGCCCGATTCCGTCGTCGTCATCTGCCGCACCGGATAAAACCGTTTGGCGGAGCTGATTTCGCCAACAGGGCTGCCGCTGACGCCGATCAGTTCGAAGCGGCCGAGATCCTCGCTGTAATTCGGTCCCTGGGCCGGATAAAGCCCGACGAAACGCAGCGTATGGCCGGACAGTTCGACGGTCTCACCGGCATGCATCGACAGGATCTTCTCGGTGCCGAAGCAAAGTGTGCCGACGATGCCGAGCGTGGTCAGGCCGAGGCCAAGGTGAGCGAAGGCGGTGCCGAAGACCGAGCGCGGCAGGCCGAGCAAGCGCCTGACCATGATCCCCGCTGCGACATTGCCGACCCCCGATTTGACGGCGAGATCGGTGAGCGCGCCAAGGATCAGCCAGACGGCAAGGCCAACGCCCAGAGCTGCGAACACCGAGGCGCCGTCGATGAACAAAGCGGTGACCAACGTCGCCAGCAGCGCCGCTGCAAATGCCACCATCAGGCGCTGCGCGACGGCGAAGACATCGCCGCGCTTCCAGGCCAGCAACGGCCCGAACGGAACCACGAGCAGCAACGGTACCATCAGCGGTCCGAAGGTGAGATTGAAGAACGGCGCGCCGACCGAGATCTTGTCGGCTGAAAAGGCTTCGACGGCGAGCGGATAGAGTGTGCCGACGAGGACGGTCGCCGTCGCCGTCGTCAGGAACAGATTGTTGAGGACCAGCGCCCCTTCTCGGGAAATCGGCTGGAACAGGCCGCCGGTCGTCAGCCGGGAAGCGCGCAGCGCAAACAGCGCCAGCGAGCCGCCGATAAACAGCGTCAGTATGCACAGGATAAACACGCCGCGCGTCGGATCGGTGGCAAAGGCGTGCACCGAGGTCAGCACGCCTGAACGCACGAGGAAGGTGCCGAGCAGCGACAGCGAAAAGGTCAGGATGGCGAGCAGCAGCGTCCAGATCTTCAGCGCCGAGCGCTTCTCCATGACGATGGCCGAATGCAGCAGCGCTGTGCCCGCCAGCCACGGCATGAAGGAGGCGTTCTCGACCGGATCCCAGAACCAGAAACCGCCCCAGCCAAGTTCATAGTAGGCCCAGTACGATCCCATGGCGATGCCGCCGGTCAGGAACATCCAGGCGACCAGCGTCCACGGCCGCACCCAGCGCGCCCAGGACGCGTCGATGCGGCCTTCGATGAGGGCGGCGACCGAGAAGGAAAAACAGATCGAGAAGCCGACATAGCCGAGATAGAGGAACGGTGGGTGGATGGCGAGGCCGAGATCCTGCAGGATCGGGTTGAGATCGCGGCCTTCGATCGGCGCCGGATTGAGCCGGATGAACGGATTGGACGTCGCCAGGATGAAGAGGAAGAAGGCGGCGCCGATGGCGCCTTGCACCGCAAGCACATTGGCGCGCAGCGTCGCCGGCAGGTTGGAGCCGAAAGCGGCGACGAGCGCGCCGAAGAAGGTCAGGATCAACACCCAAAGCAGCATCGAGCCTTCATGATTGCCCCAGGTTCCGGTGATCTTGTAGATCAACGGCTGCAAGGAATGCGAGTTTTCCCACACGCTTGCCACCGAGAAATCGGAGCTTGCATAGGCAC
>NZ_RZQI01000764.1:0-2922 GCF_003998335.1 Mesorhizobium sp. M7A.F.Ca.CA.002.05.1.1
GGTCTATGGCAAGCGCAGGCAAAGCGACGACGAGGATTTTGCCAATCCGCATTTCATTGCCAGCGGCAGGGCGGCGGGCCCCGGCTGAGAAAGGCTCGGCAGCTTACTCTGCCGCGGCCTGCGCCGAATTCGAGCCGATATAGTTGCGGATCGTCTCGATGATGCGGTCCTGGTCGGCTTCGCTGAGATAAGGGTGCATGGGCAGGCACAGGATCCGCTTCGGCAGGTCTTCCGATACGGCAAGGCCGGTCGGCGTGCGCGGGTAGTCGCGATAAGCGACCTGGGCATGCAGCGGCTTCACGTAGTAAATGACAGACGGAATGCCCTTTTCGCCGAGATGCGCCCTCAGCCCGTCGCGCTTGGGCGTCTCGATCGCGTATTGCGCCCAGGCCGAACGGCTGCCGTCCAGATTGCGCGCCGCAGTGACGATATCGCCAAGCCCTTCGGCATAGCGCTTTGCCACCACCTGCCGGGCGACCATCTCGTCTTCCAGGATAGCCAGCTTCTCGATCAGGATCGCCGCCTGGATCGTGTCGAGTCGCGAATTGATGCCGACGCGGACATTGTCGTACTGCGTCTCGCCCTTGCCATGGAAGGCGAAGGAGCGAAGCTGCTCGGCCAGCGCATCGTCATTGGTGAACATCGCGCCGCCGTCGCCGTAGCAGCCAAGCGGCTTGGCCGGATAGAAGCTGGTCGATCCGACATGGCCGAAAGCACCGCACATCTTGCCGTCGAGCGAACCGCCCATCGACTGGGCGGCATCCTCGATCACCATCAGCCCTTCGCGGTTGGCGATCGCCATGATCGCCTCGTAATCGGCGGCTAGGCCAAACAGATCGACAGGAATGATAGCCTTCGGCTTCAGCCTTCCTTCCTTCTTGATCATGGCGATGGCCGCTTCGAGGCTGGCAATGTCGATGTTGTAGCTATGCGGGTCGACATCGACGAACACCGGCTCGGCCTTGGCCAGTGCCACCACTTCGGCGGTGGCGGCGAAAGTGAAGCTCGGCACGAACACCGCGTCACCCGGGCCGATGCCGGCCGCAAACAGTGGCAACAGCAGCGCGTCGGTGCCGTTGGCGCAGGCCACGACATGCTTGGTGCCGATATAGGCGGCAAGCTTATTCTCGAATTCGGTGACTTGCGGGCCAAGAATATAACGGCCTTCGTCGACGACACGGTCGATCGCGGCCTTCAGCCGGTCGCGGATTTGTTCGCGCTGCGCGCCAAGATCGATGAACTGCATGTCGGCCTCAAAACGGGTTAGCCAGATAATCGGCCGCTGGTACCAGAGTTGCGCTTGCCGAGAAAGCCGGGCAGGCGGAGCCCTAAATTGCCCAAGTGTCGCAGTCCGTTACCAGTATTTCCCGGCGAATGTCAGTCAGATGCCGGAAATCCGGGCTTCGTCGGGCACCATCCCGCCCTTATAGCCCTGTAAAGAGCCCCTGCGAAACATAAAGTGATCGATTGGGCTCAACTTATGTTGAGCGTTGCTCAGGCGATTTCATGTCGCCAGGGTGGATTGGCGCCGGCCCGCGACACGGTCACTGCCGCCGCCTTCGCACCGAGCGCCAGCGCCTTGTGGATGGCGTCTTTCGACAAGCGGGAAATCGCCGCCTTGGTCAGCAGGCCCTGCTCATGCAAGGAGGCGAGGATGCCGGCGTTGAAGGTATCGCCGGCGCCGACCGTGTCGACCACCTCGACCTTTTCCGGCATGACGGTGACGGCATGTTCCCTGGTATAGCCGACGGCGCCTTCGCTGCCATGGGTGACGACGATCAGCTTCGGGCCTCGATCCAGCCAGTTGCGGATGACATCCTCGTGCGAGCCGGCTTCGCCGAACCAGGTCAGGTCTTCGTCCGACAATTTCACGATATCGGCCATCGCCATCATCGCGCGAATGCGCCTGAGGTGCTTGGCCTTGTCCGGTATGAAGTTCGGCCGGATGTTGGGATCGAGCATCATCACTCGACTTTCATGCTCGCGCCGCATGAACTCCTCATAGGCACTGCCGGCGGGCTCCGAAATCAGGCTGATGGCACCGAACAGCATGGCTTCGATCTCGCTGCCAAGCTGCGGCAGGTCGTCGACGGTCAGCATGCGGCCGGCGGTGTTCTCGTCATAAAAAGTGTAGGTCGCCTGGCCGTTGGTGAGCTTGACGAAGGCCAGCGTCGTTGGCCGTGGTGAGGTGTGCGCATAGGTGGAGCTGACCTTGCTTGCCCCCAGCGCATCCCGGAACTGGCCGCCGAACAGATCCGACGACAGGCCTGAAAAGAAGCCTGCCGGCGCGCCGAGCCGGCCAAGCGCGATCGCCGTGTTGAACACCGCGCCGCCGACATAAGGCGCAAAGGCCGGCTCACCCGCTGTCGTCGTGCGCGGCAGCATGTCGATCAGGGCTTCGCCGCAGCAGAGGATCATGGCTTCCTGGTCTCCGGCGGATGGATCACGCCCTTGCGTATGATGATGTTGGCGTAGAGCCGCGGCTCGCTTGTCGCGACGATGGCATGCGCCGATTTGACCCGTGCATAGAAGTCGGCGCCGGCTAGCGCAACCACCTTGCGGCCTGGCGCCCGTTTGGCGCAGATCGCCTCGATCTCATGATGGACGGGATCGGCAAGCGAGGGATCGCCCTTGACCGAGGCGCGAAACAGCGCCTCCGGCACGGCGTCATCGACAGGCAGCACACTCAATATCGCGTCGAGTACGGGGATAAGAGGGTGACCATCGGCGCGCACCAGCCGGGTTGCCTGCTGTTCCGCCGGATAGTTTCCGTCGACAAGGGCGATTTCGTCGCCATGACCCATGCCGCGCAGGATCGCCAGAAGCTCCGGACCGAGCAGCGCCGGAATTCCGATCAGCATCAGGCGCTCCTGGAAATCGTCGTCGAGCCGATCAGGAAGCGTTCGGAAAGTGGCAGTCTGG
>NZ_RZQI01000765.1:0-2921 GCF_003998335.1 Mesorhizobium sp. M7A.F.Ca.CA.002.05.1.1
GTCTTCAGCGGGTTGGCGACGATGTAGTTGTCGGGATGGCCGAGATAGTTCGGCAGGTAGAAGACGAAATAGGCGAAGAAGAACAGGAACACGATCATGCCGAACGCGTCCTTGATGGTCGCGTAGGGGGTGAAGGCGACAGTGTCGGTCTTCGACTTGACCTCGATACCCGTCGGGTTCGACTGGCCCACGACATGCAGCGCCCAGATGTGCAAAACGACGACGCCGGCAATCATGAACGGCAACAGATAGTGCAGCGCAAAGAAGCGGTTCAGCGTCGGGTTGTCGACGGCAAAGCCGCCGAGCAGCAGCTGCTGGATCCAGTCGCCGACCAGCGGAATGGCGCTGAAGAAACCCGTGATGACGGTGGCACCCCAGAAGCTCATCTGGCCCCATGGCAGCACGTAGCCCATGAAGCCGGTCGCCATCATCAGGAGATAGATGATGCAGCCGAGGATCCACAGCAGCTCGCGCGGCGCCTTGTAGGAGCCGTAATATAGGCCACGGAAGATGTGGATGTAGACGGCGACGAAGAAGAACGAGGCGCCGTTCGAATGCATGTAGCGCAGCAGCCAGCCCGAATTCACGTCGCGCATGATCTTCTCGACCGAGCCGAAGGCGAGATTGGTGTCGGCCGTGTAGTGCATGGCCAGCACGATGCCGGTCAGGATCTGCGCCACCAGCATGATCGACAGGATGCCGCCAAACGTCCAAGCGTAGTTGAGGTTGCGCGGCACCGGATAGGCGACGAAGCTGTCATAGACCAGCCGCGGCAGCGGCATGCGGGCGTCAAACCAGCGTCCGAGACCGGTTTTGGGCGTATAGGTCGAGTGTCCCTCGCTCATCGAAATGTCCCCTGCCTCAACCGATAAGGATCTTGGTATCGGAAATGAACTTGAATACCGGCACCGCCATGTTCTCAGGCGCCGGGCCTTGGCGGATGCGTCCGGCCGTGTCGTAGACCGAGCCGTGGCAAGGGCAGAACCAGCCGCCGAAATCGCCTTCCTGGCCGAGCGGAATGCAGCCGAGATGGGTACAGACCTGAACCATCACCATCCAGGCTTCCTTGCCGGGCGTGGTGCGATTGGCGTCGGTCGCCGGTGCATCGGCCGGCAGATTGGCGTTGCGGGCGATCGGGTCCTTGAGATCGGCCAGCTTGACGGCCTCGCCGTCCTTCATTTCCTGTTCGGTGCGGTTGCGGACCACGACCGGCTTGCCGCGCCATTTGACGATCAGCGACATGCCCGGCGTCAGCGAGGCGACGTCGACTTCGACGGAAGCGAGCGCCAGCGTCGAGGCATCGGGGCGCATCTGGTCGATGAACGGCCACGCGAAGGCACCCGCGCCGACCACTGCGGCCATGCCGGTGGCGACGTAGAGAAAATCACGACGGTTGGGATCCTGGGTGTCGGTTGCGCTCACGGGTGCCTGATCCTTTCGCCTTTCCGTGCCGGTGGCTGAGCCTTGTTCCCCGCTCAATTACGCCAACCCGACAGCGCATGGCGAACAGGCTTGCGAATTCCTCCGGCATTTGGACTTCGGTTTATGCGTGAAGCCCGTTTTTGTCCAGACGGGTGAAGGCACAAGGGCAGATTGTCGCGGGGACAAAATCCGCCACCGCTCAACGCGACGCCGGATAGCCGCCAAACATCGCTAAACAACCGGGAAACAACCGCAAATCCGACGCCCCTGTTCGGCTCGACACAAGGCGCCAGCCGGGTCTATCCTTGTATCATGGCACACGTCATAGACCGCGACACCTGGTCTGTTCGCTCCGACCATTGGAAGGGCGAATTGCAATGTGGCGCCTACGGCTCCAACTCCTGCCTGATCTTCAACTATTTGCCTGGCGTCGGCGGCGGCCCCCGCCTGCACACGCATCCCTACGCGGAGATCTTCATCATCCGCCAGGGCACCGGCCTGTTCACTGTCGGCGACCAGGAGATCGAGGCATCCGCCGGCCAGATCCTGATCGTGCCGCCCAACACGCCGCACAAATTCACCAATCTCGGCCCAGGCCCGCTGGAAACGACCGACATCCATGAAAACGGCAGCTTCATCACCGAATGGCTGGAGTGACCCCTATTTCGCGCCGAGCCTGGCCAGCACCGCTCTCGGGATGTTGTATTCACGAATGACGGCATCGTGCTTGCGCAAGCCGCACAGCTCGCGCTGGATGAAATAGCCATGCACCGCCTCGGCGGCATCCTTGAGCAGCCGGGGGCGCAGTTGCTCGTCGGCATTGTCGCGCAGCCTGGCCAGCGTTTCCTCTACCCGCTGGCCGGCGCGGCCGAGTGCTGCCGCCTTTTCCGCCAATATTTCATGGCCGAGCGCGTCGAAGGCGGCTTCGGCGGCCGAGCCGCCGGCAAGATGAGATGGCGGACGCAAGGACATTTCAGTCTCCTTTCGCGAAAACCATGCGGTGAGTGACGAATTCTTCGCCTTCCACGTGCGTAAATCCAAGCCGTGCGTAAAAACCAAAAGCCTCTTGCGGCGCGCGGGTGTTCAGCGCGGCGAAATGGTGACGTGCCCTGTCGATAACGGTTTCGATCAGCATCCGGCCAAGGCCGGCGCGACGGTGACGCGCACTGACGAACAGGTGCCGGACCCGGCCGTGGTCCCTGGCCTCGAAATAGGGATCGATGTTCAACCCGCACACGCCGGCGAGTTCCCTTCCATCCCAGGCTCCGTACAGCGCCTCGCCCCGTTTCAGGAACTTGTTGCGGCCACTTGCCCAGCCATCCGCCAGGCGCACCAGCATCCAGTAGCCTTCCTGCCGGCTCTCTTCCTTCAGCGTGTCGAAAGCCGGCATGGTCGGCCGGAGCCGCTTGAGAACGTAGCCGACCTCTGAGATGGCGCCTGTTGATCCACCCATGGAGCTACTCCGCCGGGCGTGTCTCTTCGAGCACGCTGTCCTCGTG
>NZ_RZQI01000766.1:0-2912 GCF_003998335.1 Mesorhizobium sp. M7A.F.Ca.CA.002.05.1.1
GATAGAGACAGCGGCCACTTCTACTTTGCAACTGCCCCCTAATCTATTTCATATATTATGATATGCATTGCCCGGCATTTTTTACACGTGGTAAACCGCAACAATATAACCTGATATATGTAGGTTTCTGGAGACCTCCTTGACGGATAGCTGGCCGGCATTTTTCCGGTAAACCAAAGTATAAATTTGAATAAAATTTTAAGTAAAATGGATAAAGACAGTTGCTGGATATTTATCCACCTTCCTTTCCAATAATTTGAGACAAGATTGGTAGCGTCCACAGTCAAAGGTGGGCGTTATGAAAAAGCAAAAATCAGTTCCGGGAAAAACCCGGCTCCAGATGCTCCTGCTGGCAATCGGGCTTGTCGGCCTGGCGGGGCCGTCATTTGCGAGCGATATAGCCGCACCCGGCTGGCCTCAGGAGAATATTCAAACGCCGCCTTCTCTCGGCGGTGTTTCGCTGACGAGGCCTCAGCCCTGGCAGCCTGCGGGCGCTTACCGGATCGGTCTGGTCACCGGCAGCTATGGCCCAGATGTTGGCCGCGGGGATGGCTCGTCAACGGCGCGAGATGACGCCGGGATAGATCCGCTGCAGACCGCGTCGATCATTCCGGGGGTCTTCGGATCGGTTGCCTTGTCCATGCGCAATTTTCCCGTCGCGGCTCGCTGGGCGCCCGTCTACCGGGCAATCGCCGCCTGTTCGGCAGGCAGCCCCTGCGAGCACAAGAGCGCGGCTTTTGCCGGCATGATCGCCGCCGCACAAGGCAAGGGGTTCAGCGAGAAGCTGTCCTTCGTCAACAGCAGCGTAAATCGCCTGATCGCCTACAGGAAAGACAGCGTCGTCTACGGCAAGCTCGACTATTGGGCGAAGCCTTCGGAGATTCTCGAGCGGCGAGCCGGCGATTGCGAGGATTTTGCCATCCTCAAGATGACAGCCCTGCTGAGGGCCGGCATTCCCACGCAAAGCATGGCGCTTGTCGTCCTCCAGGATCGCAAGAGAGGCTTCTTTCACGCAGTGCTGTCGGTGAGCACAGGCAGCGGCACCTTCATTCTCGACAGCCTCAGCAACACTGTCGTGCGTGACAGCGATCTTCCGGATTACGTTCCGCTCTATTCGTTCAGCACGGACCGGGCCTGGATCCACGGTTCAAGACCGGGCGGAGCCCAGATGGCCGACATCAAGGGCGGTTTCGCAACCGTCGCACCCGGCGAAGGCTTTCAGCCATAGGTTCGCCAGCATTGGCGATGCATGCAGAGCAACTCCGGTAAGTGTAACGGTGAACTGCTCTAGCCGCCGAAGACGAACGCCATCAGCAGCTCCGGCTCGAGCACCGGAGCCCGCACCGCATTCAATTGTCCCCGGTATCGACGGTCGCCCGCGCCGATGACAAAACCGGTGGCCACCGGCGATTCGCCATTGGCATCGAGCCGCGCGAAGATGTCGGCCACATTGAGGTCCAGCGCCAGCTTGAGATCGTGCCGTGCGTCATCGCTTGGGGCGATCGGCAATTGACGTTTGACGAGTTGCTGGAACGGCGCGTTGAACGACAGGATCTTCTTCGACGAAGCCAGGGCAAAGGCCGGAGACGGGCAAGCGACCAGTATGGCGTTGATGGTGTTGATCGATGCAAGCCTTCGCAGGGTCAGGTTTTCGTCTCCCAACCCACGCATGCAGGCCACCCGGATCGCGGATGTCAAATTGCCTGTCTGTCCCTGGCTTTCGGCGATCTCGTCGATGAGCATGCCGATCGTGCACTTCCTGCTTTCGGCCATCTGCTTCAGCGACATCCAGAATGCCCGCTCCAGACGGATGCCGCGCCGGATGCCGCCGCGCGCCACAACCCGAAATTCCAGTCCAAAATCCTCGGCGGCGACTGGAGGCAGCAGCCGCTCGCGACCGGAATGATGAGGGCTGGCGCTACCGCTCACTCATCGCCTCCTCGCGCGCCTTGTTGATCGGCTTCAGGAGGTAGTGCAGGATCGTCTTGCGCCCGGTCTTGATGTCGACCGAGCAGATCATTCCGGGGATGATCGAGTAGGCCTTGCCGTCTCTTTGAAGGGTGGATTTGTCAGTCGCCACACGCACCTGATAGTAGGGTTCCCCCGTTTTCTGATCGACCAGGCTGTCGGCTGTGATGTTCGAGACCTTGCCCTCGATACCGCCGAAGATCGAGAAATCATAGGCGGTGACCTTGATAAGGGCTACCTGGTCGGGACGGATGAACGCGACATCCCGTGGCGAGACCCGAGCCTCCACCAGCAACGTCTCGGAGGTCGGCACGATGCCGGCCACGACGGCGCCAGGCTGGACGAAGGCGCCTACCGTGTTCAGCTCCAGCGTGTTGACGATGCCATCCACGGGAGAACGGATATCGGTGCGCGCGACCTTGTCGGTGGCTCCCCTTATGGTCTCATCCACCACCGAAAGCTCCGCCAGCGCCTGGGTAAGGTCGTCCAACGCCTCCTGCTGCAATTGCAGGCCGAGTTCCTCGACCTGAAGCTGGGCTTCCGTGATCGACGATTTGATCTTCTTTATCGTTTCGCCCGCAAGGTTCAGCTGGCCGTTGAGCTCGGTCTGTTCGCGCTCCACCCGGAGCTGCTCGGTCCTTGCCATCAGGCCTTTCTTGACCATCGCGTCGACCAGTTTTGCCTCCTGGTCGCTGACGACCAGGTTCTTTGTAAGACGATCGGAATTGGCCTGCGCCTCGGCCAGTTCCCTCTCGCGCTGGTCAAGGCGTGACTTGAGCACGGACAGCTTGTTGTCGAAGTTCCCGCGCCGGGCGATGAGCAGCTTCTGCTCATTGTCGCAGATTTGCGGAGCGACCGACTGGATGTCCTGCGGGCACGGAAATGGGCCCGAGAGATTGCCGGCCTGTTCGTATTTCAGCCTTGCTATGCGCACTTCCAGCGCG
>NZ_RZQI01000767.1:0-2907 GCF_003998335.1 Mesorhizobium sp. M7A.F.Ca.CA.002.05.1.1
CCATTTCAAGCCGTTGCTCGTCGTGCCGGCGCCGGTCGGCTCCCCAGCCGGAGCATCGCCGCCGCCGCGACTGCTCCTGATGGCGTCGACCATCGCACGGACGCGCGCCAGCTTGTCGTTGACCGATTCCTTTGCCTCGCCCGGCTTGGGCGTCAGGATGGAGGCCTGGTTTTCCACTTCGGCCGGCGCCGCCGTGGCTCCGGACACGCTGTAGAGATAGGATGCGATTATTGTTTTCAGCGAGTTCGAAGCGCGCTGGTAGTCCGACGATTTCAGGTAATCCGCCCCGTAGTCCGATCCGTGCGGCACGGCTGAAAGCGCCTGATCCGAGAGATTAGACAAAGCGGAGAAATTATCTTCGACAATCTTCAGCTCGGGCGCGACCACTGAATACAGCTTGGCGTCTCGCTGCTGCTGCTCGTTCGGCGGCTTCGACTTCGGACCGGTCAGCGGGACGATTCCCGCATTCTGGTTGGGAACCGGGTTGGCGGCGCGCGGGCTCATCGGTGCGATCGGCGCCGGAGGTGTTTGCACGGGCGCCGGAGAGGCCGGCGGTGAAGCGGGACCAGGCGCGGCGGCGGGCGGTGCGATGGGCTGGGGAGCCTGTCCAGGCATCTGTGCGACGATGCCGGAAGGCGTCAGGAACATCATTTCTCCATTCGGGCCGGTGATGGTCTTGCCGGCCGCGATCTGGGCCGCCTGTTCCTGTGTGACCTTGTTGTTGTTTACCAGCCAGTTGAGCGCCTGGGCGTCGACTGCATTTCCCTTGAACATGTTTGCTTGGCCGCCGCCGGGCGATGCGGCGACAGCTTTCGTTTCACCTGTGCGCTTGTTGTACAGCGTGCCGTCGTCAAGCTTCTCCCAATCGGTCTGCTGACCCGTATAGACGGCCTGATGGGTCTTCGGATCGACAAGAGAACCGCCAACCTCAATGAGCTTGTCCTGGTCGGCTTGCATCTTGCGCTCGTCGAGATCGAGCCTCGCCTTTTCGGCCGGCGTCATCTGCGGATTGCGCAGCCGTTCCGTCTCGATGCGGGTTTTCTCCATGTCGAGCCGGTTCTTTTCCATCTCCATTTGCGTGGCCGGGTCGGCTGCGGCCATCTTCTGTTTCAACAGAATGCCAACCACGCCGCGCTGTTGTTCGGACAGCCGGGGATCTGTCGCCGCCTGCATGAGCTGCTGAACGGTTGGGCCACCGCCCGCAACCTGCACGCCCTGCGGGCCTGGCGCCGCACCAGGACCGCCGGCAAGCACAGCGCCCCTCTGCGGGATGCCGCCACTATCAACCGCACGCGGCGACTGGACGCCAGCTTGTTGCGGCGCGCCAGACAAGGCTTGCGCGGGTGTCTGCTGCGGTGCGGAGGCTGCGGGAGAAGCAAGGGCGTTGGCGACGGCGGTGCCTGCGGGTGCCATGCCCGAGGCTGGGTCAAGGCTCGCCACTTGCACCGGGTCCGAAGTGGAACCGCTGAACCGCGATGCGAACGAGTTGGCCTGTGCGATACGCCGCGCGGCCTCGCCGCCTGGTCGATCGTAGCCCGCGAACTTCCATGCATTGTTCATGATCTGCTGGGCTTCGGTCGGCGACTTTGCTGCGTTCAGCCGATCGATCAGCGTCGGATCTTCCTGAAGGAAGAACTGCGCTTGGAGCTGTGGCGAAGGATTGCTGGGATCGCCGCCGTTCTTGGCCGCGAATTGTCGCATCGCCTCGAAACGTGGGCCGCGCCAAGACAGGATTCCGCCTGCCGTGCCAGCCTCACCGCTTTCGCTCGGGTCCGACCAAGAACCGAAGGCGTTCTTCGGATTGAACCGGCTTTCAGCGTTCGCAGTTGACGCGACGGCGGCGAGGCCATTGGGATTGGTGACCTTGCTTTTCACCGTGTCCATGAAACCGGAATAAATGCCGTTTCCCGAAAGGTCCGGAGTTGGACCAGCCGCCCCTCCCATGCCAGAGGACGCAACATTGCCGCTTTCGGCCACGGGAGCCCCACCGGCAGCAGCGGAGGTCGAACCGGCCCCCGAGCCAAAGAGCGCCGAAAACACGCTGTCACCGCTCTTGCGCCAGTCCGCTTCCGCCCTGTTTGCCCTGCCGTTGGCCATACGGTAGCCAAGAGCCTCGCCGATGGCAGAAAGGCCCTGCCCGACCGTCTTCGGTGCCGCCGGACCGCGAAGGGCGTCCGCGATGGCGCGAAGTCGCGCGAGTTCTTCAGGCGTCTGGACGCCAGTATCTCCGCCGAAGATGAAAGCCGGCTGTGCGGTCATGCGAATGCCCTCCCGTAGTCGACGGCATCGAAGCCGTTGACCGTCGTCACCGCATAAGGCCGATAGGCGCGCACCTCGTCGGCCATGACGCCGACCTGTTCACCGCCGCCCCAGAGATATTCGAACACGTACTTCGTCAGGCCGTTGGCAAAGGTGCCGATTGCGCGGATGTTCTTCTTCAGGCGGCGGTCCGAAAACTTGATCAGGTTCGCGCCCAATCCGAACAGACCGCCCATCAAATCGCTGCTACTGCTGGCGTCCTGCTGCCACTTCTGGAGCTGCTGATTGTAGTTGGTGTTGATCAGCCCCGCCGTGTCGGTCGTCGGGATGGTCGGCATGTTCGCGTTGACGAAGTTCGGCTGGCTGACCTGTGAGCCCGAGAGCAGCGCCGTCAGGTTGTTGATCGGGGCCGAATTCTGGGCCAAGGCCTCCTGCACCGCCTGCCCGCGACCGGACAGCAGCAACGAATTGTAGGCGTCGTTTTCTCCCTGGTCCTGGATGTTCTGCGCCTGGGCGTAGTTATCCGAACCGGGACGGATGCCGCGATTGATCAAGTCGGCTTCGTTCGCCTGTCGGCGAGCATCGAGCGCCGGCTGAAGGCGCTTCATGCCGAGATCCATCAACCGGCCTTCGGTTGCGTCGTTGGAC
>NZ_RZQI01000768.1:0-2898 GCF_003998335.1 Mesorhizobium sp. M7A.F.Ca.CA.002.05.1.1
TTTCCAGCCTTTCCGTCGCCGGCGCAGGCGCCGCCCAGGCCGCAGACGCGCTGCGTGTGCGCGGCACGGTGGTCAGTTTCGAACCCACGCTGCTCACCGTGAAAACCCGCCAGGGCGATACCGATGCGATCAAGCTCAAGGCTGGCTGGAAGATCTCGGGCGTCGCCAACGCCTCGGCAAAGGACATCAAGCAGGGCGATTTCCTCGGCATTGCCTCTGTTTCGAAAGCGGATGGCGGCAGCGGCGCCCTGGAGGTGGTGGTCTTTCCGGCCGCGCTGAAAGGCACTGGCGAAGGCGATCGTCCCTGGGACCTGCAGCCAAACAGCCGGATGACCAACGGCACCGTCGCCGACGTTACCGATATAAGCGGGCGATCCGTCACCCTGACCTATGACAATGGCCAGACCAAGAAGATTTCGATCCCCGACACCACGCCCGTCGTGACCTTCGCGCCGGCGACGCCTACCGACCTCAAGCCGGGTGCGACGGTCTTCGTCACCGCTGAGCGGGGCAGCGACGGCGCACTGAGCGCCAGCCGCGTCGTGGTCGGAACCAACGGCGTCGTGCCACCGATGTAGTCGAACAGGCGGCCGATGGCCGCCTCTCGATCTTGCCGTGCATGGTGACGGGAGGCTGGATTGGGCAGAAACAGTCCAGAAACAAAATTCTACAATCGGGAAATACTGACGAAAAAATTCAGGCGCGTAATTCCATTCGCGGCGGCCGGGCTATCGCCCCGATCCATATGCGCCCGCGAAACAAAAGGAAACCATCCATGAAGAAGTCCCTCCTCTCGGCCCTCGGGCTTGCAGTTGCATTGGCTTTCACGGTGCCCGTCATCGGCGCGACGAGCGCGGATGCGGCCCCGATGGCCAAGCATCATCGTCACCACCATCATCATCGCCACCATGTCCGCCACCACCATCATCACCGCCACCACCACCATGTGATCGGAAACAAGGCCTAAGCTCCGCAGACCGCCACCGAGAAGACCGGCCTTGGCTTCTTGTCCAAGGCCGGTCTTCTCGGCCCCGCGAGGCTCGATCGCGGAAGACTGTTCACGCAAGTCCAGCCCCCCTACGCCGGTGAGATCGTCGTCTATCCCGGCGCTGGCTATTGCACGACCACCAATCCGGCGTTCGCCGGCGAAATTGAGCGGCTCCGGCGGCTCGACCAATCCGCATTCCTGCGCCGGCCGCACAGAGATGCGGGGCGCCCGCCGACGCGCTCCTCGCCAGATGCCGGAGCGACGACAGACATAGCCGACCGCAAGGAAAATAAACGGATCGCCCTGAGGCGAGCTGTCACTTCTTGCTTCTTATCCCTGGGATTGGGTTTTAGAATTCAGCGCCGGCTGAACAGCAGACTGGCGACAAGACCGAGCACCACAAGGCCTACCGCCGCGGCAGCCGCCGGATGGTCGCGGGCCGACCTCTCGATCACCCTGCCCTGTTTACGGATTGCCGGCATGGCGTCGCGCAGGCGCCCGGCAAGATCGGAATAGGTGTCCAGCGCGGCATCGCGACCGTCCTCGTAATACGCGCCGCCTCGCCTTGCCACGGCCCTCTTCAAGCTGGCCAGTTCCTTGGTAAGAGCCGCGACCTGCCTGTCGAGATCGATGTCGGAGAGGGTCGAAAATGATGCCATTGGTATGTTTCCTTCACTTGCAGAAGGAAGCGTAACGCCTCACCGGAAGACGGGTTCCGGCTTTCGAACTGTCGATGCCGCGTCGGGCCGCGGTCAGCGCACCTGGTCAAGCAGGCGCTTGCATTCCAGGAGGTCGAACAGCGCCTCCTGCAGCAAGGCCCTGTTGTCGCGCGAGAGTTTCGACGCATCCGGCTGCACCGGACCCTCCTCGTCGCTCTTGCCCAGGCCGAAAAAGCGGCGGCTGGGTTTGACGCGGGGCTGGCCAACCAGTTCGTCGTCCATGCCGCGCGGCTGGGCCGCAGGCGTCAGCGGCACCTGATCGGCCTGCTTTCGCTGCGAGATCGCCTCTACGGCGGCCATGTCGCCATTGCCGATGGCAACCAGGAAATGGTTGCCGTTCTCGCGCAACAGCTTCTGCACGCCCTTGATGGTGTAGCCCTGGTCGTAGAGCATGTGGCGGATGCCCTTGATCAGCTCGACATCCTGCGGCCGGTAGTAACGACGGCCGCCGCCGCGCTTCATCGGCTTGATCTGGTTGAAACGCGTTTCCCAGAAGCGCAGCACATGCTGCGGCAGATCGAGATCTTCGGCGACCTCGCTGATGGTACGAAAGGCGTCGGGGCTCTTGTCCATGGGCGAATCCTCACGCTGGACGATGATCCGGCCTACCTGCCGAATCGGGGCTTATTTCAGCGGTTTATGAAGCAATATTCAAGCCCGGCGTCATGGCGGCGACGGTTTTCAACCGCGCAGTAGGACTACTTGCCGCTTTTGGCCTTGCCGCTCTGATGGGAGCGCAAGATACGGCTCTTCAGCACATTCGACGACTTGAAGGTCATCACCCGACGCGGCAGGATCGGCACTTCCTCGCCGGTCTTGGGATTGCGGCCGATGCGTTCGTTCTTGGAGCGGACGTGGAATGTCGCGAAGGACGACAGCTTCACCGTTTCGCCGCGCACGATGGCTTCGCAGATTTCATCCAGCACCGCTTCGACGAGTTCGGCCGATTCAGTGCGCGACAGGCCGACCTTCCGGTAAACTGCCTCGGCAAGGTCGGCGCGCGTAAGTGTCTTTCCCCCCATGCGACCGTCCCATCAGCTCAAAACATAAAATTCGGCACAACAACGGCAGAGCCTAAGTAATTGATCCGTCAAGGTCAAGGACCGAAACTGGACCGTTCGGCACTTACCAGCGAACCAGGACAGCGCCCCAGGTGAAGCCACCGCCCATCGCTTCCAGGAGGACGAGATC
>NZ_RZQI01000769.1:0-2897 GCF_003998335.1 Mesorhizobium sp. M7A.F.Ca.CA.002.05.1.1
CCGCCGGCGGTCGATGCTATTGCCATTTCGTTATCCTCCCGTGAGACCCGTTCTCGATGCTGCGCGACACCGTCCGCGTTCTCCTCCGAGCACGGACTCAACGACAGCCATTCGGGAAAAATGACAGAAAGCGCCCGCCAAAGGCAGCGCGTCTTTGGGATTATGACTTTGGTATTAGGTGCGCTGCGGGATGAAACCGGGCGAACTGGGAAACCCTTAGCCCTTGAGCGCTTCCAGCAGGCCGACAGCAGCCATCATGTCGTGCTTGCGAGCCGCGCGGCGGGCAACGGCTTCGGCGTCCTGCCCCCAATGCTCGATCTGCCAGTCCTCGTCGACATGAGCCGCGGCCCATGCAGCCTCAGCGTCGATCTCGCCGAAATCGACAGCCAGCGCCAGCAGCGCCGAACCTGTGAGCGACGTCATCACATGGATGGCGGCGAGACGCAGCGGCTCTGTTCGCTGGGCAAGATGGCTGCCCAGCACCGCGATGGTCTCGCGCGGCTGCTCGACATGGATGATCCCCTCGGCGAGATTGAAGCGCACCCCAAGTGTTCCCCTCGCCCAGTCTATCACCGAGTCCCAATGCTGGTTCTGCCGCTCCACCAGCCCTTGCGGCGCGTCGGCGCGGTAACAGAGCAGATCGGACGAGGCGAAGCGCAGAATGTCTTCCAGCACCGCCTGCGGGTCGCTGGCGACGCCATCGATGGCGGTGTTCACAAGCCGCATCACCGGCATGGTCACCGGATTGATGGTCTCGCTTTGGGTGGCGAACTCGTCGGCGACGAGCGCGGCTGCCGCCTCGGTAGGCACTGCCAGCAGCGCCTTGCCCGGCGTGCGCACCGGCTTGCCGTCGAGATGCACGGCAAAGCCGCCTTCGACCGGCGCGACCGAGACGGTCTTGTAGAAGCGCTTCGGCAGAGGCGTCTTCATCTGGATTTGGGCGCGGCGCACCGGATCCGGATCCGAAAGATATTTGCCCGCTTCAAGGTCGTTGAGGATGTCACGCATAGAAGGTCTCTCTTACACCGGCGTCAGCTTGCGCACTGGCCGGTTGACGATGATCAGGCCGGCGGCAATCAGGCCAAGTGCCAGGAAAATGCGCATGGTCAGCGGCTCATTCAAGAACATGGCGCCGCACAGCACGCCGAAAACCGGCGACAGGAAAGTGAAACTGGACAGGCCTGACGCCGGATAGCGCCGCAACAGCCAGAACCACAGCACATAGGTGAAGGCGACGATGTAGACAGCCTGGAAGAGCAGCGCCAAGGTCGGCAGCACGGTCGGGTCGCGAACGGGCGGGCCGGCGAGAGGCAGCACCAATATGCCGACGATCGCTGCCCCGGCGAGTTGGTAAAGCAGAAGCTTCTCGGCGCTCGCCTCGACCAGCTTCGACCGCTTGATGAGGATGTTGGTCAAAGCCCAGAAGAATCCGGAGCCGAGGCTCAGCAGATCGCCGAACAGCATGTCTCCGCCGCCGCCAAGCTTGTCGGAAAACACCGCGACAAGGCCGGCAAAGGCCAGCAGCAGGCCAAGGAATTTCCTCAATGTGATCTGCTCACCGAGCAGGAAATGGCCGCCGAGCAGCATCCAGAACGGCATCGTGTTGACCAGCAGCGTGTTGCGGGCAACGGTCGTATGCTCCAGGCCGACATAAAGGCAAAGGAACTCGATGCCGAAAAGCGCGCCAACCACGATGCCGGCGAGCAAGGTCCCGTCGCGCGTGAAAAGCGCGATGCCGCGCCACCGGCACCAGGCAAAGACACACAGGCCGCCGATGATCGAGCGCGCGATCGACAGGAAGACCGGGTCATAACCAGCGTAGGAGATCTTGGCGGCGACGTAATTCAACCCCCAGGAAAAGGTCAGCCCGACCATGATGGCGGCGGCGGCCATGTCGACCGTGTCGCGCCGGTCGAGCGCGTCACTGGCGCCGCTCACGATCAGTCCTCCGCGCTGGCGTCGTCGAAGCCGATCAGGTTCCAGCTCTGGCGCATGTGCGGCGGCATTGGCGCGGTGACATCGATGACGCCCTTGTCGGGATGCGGAATGATGATGCGGCGGGCGTGCAGATGCAGGCGGTTTTGAATGCCCCCTGGAAAGTCCCAGTTGGTGTCGGCCTCGAAATATTTCGGATCGCCCAGGATCGGGCAGCCGATGTAGGCGGCGTGGACACGAAGCTGGTGGGTGCGGCCCGTATAGGGCTCCATTTCAAGCCAGGTCATCGTCTGCGCAGCCTGCTCGATGATGCGGTAGTAGGAGACGGCGTGATCGGCGCCCTTTTCGCCATGCGCGGCGACACGCACGCGGTCACCGTCCGGCGTCGGCTCCTTGATCAGCCAGGTCGAGATCTTGTCCTCGCGCTTGGGCGGCACGCCCTTGACCAGCGCCCAATAGGTCTTCTTGGTCTCGCGGGCGCGAAACGCTTCCGAGAGCTTCATGGCGGCCAGCCGGGTGCGGGCGACGACCAGAACACCTGAAGTGTCGCGGTCGAGCCTGTGAACCAGTCTGGGCTTCTCGCCCTTCTGGCTGCGCCAGGCCTCCAGCATGTCGTCGACATTGCGGGTGACGCCCGAGCCGCCCTGCACCGCAAGGCCCGCCGGCTTGTTGAAGACGAAAACCTTGGGATCTTCATGGATCAGCATTTTCGACAGGACATCGGCATCGCCCTGGTTGCGGATCGAGTGGCCGGTCAGCGCACTCTCGCCCTTCTTGTCGACCTCGAGCGGTGGGACGCGAACCATCTGGCCGGGCTCGACACGGGTGTCGGCCTTGACCCGTCCGCCATCGACGCGGATCTGGCCGGAGCGCAGAAGCTTCTGCAAATGGCCGAAACCAAGGCCCGGGAAACGGATAAGCGACAAAAAACATGGCAGGCGTTGAACAGATCACGGTGGAGG
>NZ_RZQI01000770.1:0-2894 GCF_003998335.1 Mesorhizobium sp. M7A.F.Ca.CA.002.05.1.1
CGCAGAATGGCGCGCAGCGTCGAATCGAGCCGCGACAGCGGCCAGTCCTCGGTCAGCGCCTGGCGGATGATCGGATCGATGGTCTTCTGGTTCTCGACGACACCCGCCAGGATGGCGCGAAACCATTGCGCATCGGCCTCGCGATAGAGCGCTCCGTCGACTTCCTTGCCGAGACGAAAGGCCTCGTATTCGGCGGTGATCTCGAAGACGCCACTGCCGGCGACATCCATCTGATAGAGCGCCTGCACGGCGGCAAGACGGGCAGCGCCGCGCTTGTTGGCGTGGCGCACCGCGGGCTGGCCGGGCGAAGCGGGTTCGCTCACGATCGCGCTCCCAGTTGTTCCTTGAGGGCAATCATGGTCAGGGCCGCACGCGCGGCAAAGCCGCCCTTGTCGCCTTCCGAGCGTTTGGCGCGAGTCCAGGCCTGGGCGTCATTCTCGGTGGTGAGGATGCCATTGCCGATGCAGACCGAGTCCTGCACGCTCAAATCCATGAGCGCGCGGCTGGATTCATTGGCGACAATGTCGAAATGATAGGTGTCGCCGCGGACGACGGTGCCGAGCGCGACAAAGCCGTCATAATGTGTGCCGCCTCCCGTCGCGCCGTCCAGTGCAAAGGAGATCACTGCGGGGATCTCGAGCGAACCTGGAACGGTGACGACATCGTAAGTCGCGCCCGCTTCATCGAGCGCGCTTGTCGCGCCGTCGAGCAGCGCGTCGGCAAGGTCGTCGTGAAAGCGCGCTTCGACAATGAGCAGATGCGCCTTCGCCTTCGGACGAATGAAGGCTTTGCCGTGTTGGGATGTGCCAGCCATAAAAGTCTCCGGGGAGTTGCCGGTGACTTAGGCCGAAGCCGGGTTCATCGCAAGCGGAAGATTGTCCACGACGCCGACGGTCGGCAGAACTTGTTGGGTTTCCAGTATTCAGGAGCCTGTAACGTGACGGTAGCGACGCACCGTATCGCGCAGACGATCGTTCACCGATCGTGGATTGATCAAGGCTTCAACGAAGACTCTGCTGTCGTTGACAGACAGATCGAGCTGCGAGTGCCCTTCGGTGTTCACATCGGCCCGCTCCTCACGCATCAACTTGTCTTCCTGCGTGGAATTCACCCTGTCCTTGGTCATCACAGCCCCTCTTTCGTCGCCTCCACCAGCCGCGCCGCGTAGCGGGCCATGGTGTCGATCTCGAGATTGACGCGGTCGCCGACTTTGCGCTCACCCCAGGTGGTCACGGTCAGCGAATGGTGGATCAAAAGCACGTCGAAGCGCGTGCCTTCGAGCTTGTTGACGGTGAGCGAGGTGCCGTCGAGCGCGACCGAGCCTTTTGGCGCAATGAACTTCGCCAGGTCGCGCGGCGCCTCCAGCGTGAAGCGCACGGCGTCGCCCTCATCCTTGCGCTCGACGATCTCGGCCATGCCGTCGACATGGCCCGAAACGATGTGGCCGCCGAGTTCGTCGCCGATCTTCAGCGCCCGCTCCAGATTGACCTTGGTGCCGGATTTCCAGCCCGAGGCCGTGGTCAGCCGCAAGGCTTCCTCCCATGCTTCAACCTCGAACCAGCGCGCATTCGAGCCGCTGTCGGGCAAGGCCGTAACCGTCAGGCAGACGCCGCCGCAGGAGATTGAGGCACCGATGGCAATGGTCCGCGGGTCATAGGCTGTGTCGATGCGCAAACCCACCCCTTGCCTGAGCGGTTTGACGGAAGCGACAGTGCCGACATCGGTGACAATTCCGGTGAACATCGGTGTTGATCCCTAAAAATCTCTTATCCACTCGGCGTAACTGTCTTCGCCAAAGCGCATCTCGCGCAGCTTGCGAAAACCTGCCGGGATATGGTCAGCGTCAACAGGCGATGCAATGCCGTCATCGCCGATCGCTTCCGGTCCCTGGAACAGCACGATGCGGTCGACCAGTTCGTCGGCCAGGAAAGCGCTCGCCACCTTGGCGCCGCCCTCGACCAGCACGCTGGCCATGCCGAGCGCGGCCAGATCCTCGAGCAGTTCCGGCAGCGCGACGCCGCCTTCATGGGTCTCGGTGCCGATGAAGCGGACGCCGGCGCGTTCGAGTGCTGCGCGCCGCAGCGGATCGGCCTCCAGGCAGGCGGCGATATAGAGCGGCACCCGGTCGACGCCCGAAACCAGCTTCGAGGCCTCCGGCAACCGGATCTGGCGGTCGAGCACGATGCGGGCAGGCGAACGGTTCTCCAGCCCCGGCAAACGCACCGTCAGGGCCGGATCGTCCTCAAGGGCCGTGCCGATACCAACCAGTATGCCATCCGCCTCGGCGCGCATCAGATACACTTCGCGGCGCGCGATATCTCCGGTGATCGACACCTGCCCACCGCCTTCCCTGCCGATCTTGCCGTCGCTGGAAAGCGCAAGCTTGAGAATCACTTCCGGGCGTTTTCTCAACGAACGAATCAAATAGCCGGCCATCTGCTCGGAGGCTTGCTCGGCCAACACCTTCTCGACCACCTCGACACCGGCGGCACGCAGGATCGCGTAGCCCTTGCCGGACACGCGCGAATCGGGATCGCTGGCCGCACCGACGACGCGCGCGACACCGGCATTGACCAGCGCATTGGCGCAAGGCGGCGTGCGGCCGTGATGGGCGCAAGGCTCCAGCGTGACGTAAGCGGTGGCGCCGCGCGCGAGCTCGCCGGCCTCGGCCAGGGCCTCGGTCTCGGCATGCGGGCGGCCGCCGACAGCGGTGACGCCGGTGCCGACGATCATCGGACCGTTGCCGTCATCGCGTACGATCAGCGTGCCGACGGACGGGTTGGTCGCGGTGCGCCCCGAATTTTTTCGCGACAGTCTGAGTGCCGCCGCCATGAAGCGGCGATCAAGGGAGGCCTGTTCGCTTGCAGTCATGCTCAGCTGGCTTCCTCTTCACC
>NZ_RZQI01000076.1:0-12159 GCF_003998335.1 Mesorhizobium sp. M7A.F.Ca.CA.002.05.1.1
TAACCTCTTCGGTCGCTAAAACCAATTTCGCAAGCGACGGCAGGCACAGCTGCCGTCGCTTGCGAAATTGGTTTTAGCGACCGAAGAGGTTACGATCGCTGCCCTGAGCGGGTGTCTGGGCAGCCGGTTCCGAGGTCTTGGTGGAAGCCGTGTACGACTGGTCCACAGCGGCGGCAGGCTGGTTGGCGCCGTTCGAACCGTAGTTGTCGCTGCCCGCGAAAGCGCTGCCGGTGATGGCCAGAACGGCGGCGGCAGCAATGAGGATCTTGTTCATCTTAAATACTCCTGAATGTCTGAATTTCGAATGTCTGAATTTCGCCAGGGCAGCGGGCGAGCCCGCCGTCGACTGGGAATCGGCTGTTAGTTGTTGCCGAAGAGGTTGTGGTCAGCACCCTGGGCAGGCGCCTGAGCAGCCGGTTCCGACTTCTTGGTCGAAGCGGTGTACGAGCTGTCGACAGCAGTGGCTGCCGCGGCGTTCGAACCGTAGTGGTCGCTACCAGCGAAGGCGCTGCCGGAAATGGCCAGAAGGGCTGCGGCAGTGAGAATGATCTTTTTCATTTTTGTACTCCAGTATCGTCTTTTTCCGTCCGTCTAGCGGCGTGTCTTGGAAATGAAATCGCGTCGTTCGGACAGCCCCGATGTGGGAGGGCAACCCCGCCTTTTCCAATCACGAAGTTGTTCCGTGTGGACCATGAATCCACACCTTGAAATTGTGCCAGGGGAATCTAGAGATACATTTTTCCTCTCTATATCAGCATGTTAAGTTTAACCATCCGATGGATCACTGACTGTTTCAAAGGCCCGGCGTTCACACCGTCCTGCACGCACCGTCAACAGAAACGAACCGTTCGGTTCGATTTTAGGTCAAGCTAATAGTCACTTTTCGAAACCGTTAACCTTTTTTGACCCCCGCCAAGGGTCGGACTCGGGAAGATCGCAGCCGGCAAATGGCCGCCCGGGAGGCGGGATTTCGGCCCGCGACGATCTGCGGTGACGTTTCGCATGCCGTGTCGCGCCGCATGGATACGATGTCGTTTTCATGCCGACGGCGCGCCAGCGATCGTGGTTAGATCATACCCATCTCAGGTGCCGCTTCGTGACGACGAGGCGGAGAATTGGGAAGCCGGTCAGAATCCGGCGCTGCCCCCGCAACGGTGGTGGAGTTCAAGTCGCAACGGGAGACCACTGGGCAACTGCCTGGGAAGGTGTCGCGATGGTCCGCAAGGACAACTCCAGAGCCCGGAAACCAGCCCGAGATTTTTAGACTCGACTGATCGCGGTGGGCGGTCAAGAGGTGGATAGCGCTTCCGGCACCTAGCCGGCCTGCGTTTCAATCCTTCCTCCATCACCACCAGTTCAGTCCTTAGAAACGAGGACAGGACATGGATACCCGCAACGACATGCTGAGGCTCCTGAAGGGGCGCCGGCAAGGCTTTTCGCTGGAGCAGCCCTTCTACACCGATCCAGACTACTTCAAGCTCGACATGGAGCTGATCTGGTATCGCGACTGGCTGTTCATCGGCCATGATTGCGAACTGCCGAAGCCGGGCAGCTACATCACCGTGCAGATCGGCGACTATCCGGTCGTCCTTGTCCGCGACCAGCAAGGCAAGATCAACGCCTTCCACAATTCCTGCCGCCATCGCGGCAGCCGCGTGTGCAACGCGGAAAAGGGTACGGCGGCAAAGCTCGTCTGCCCCTATCATCAGTGGACCTATGAGCTGGACGGCCGCCTGCTGTTTGCCCGCCAGATGGCCGACGGTTTCGACAAGAGTGATTTCGGCCTGAAGCCGGTCGCCTGCGAGAGCGTCGGCGGCTACATCTTCATCTGCCTGGCCAAGGAGCCGGCGGATTTCGCGCCGATGCGGGCGATGATCGAACCTTATCTTTTGCCGCACCGTTTGCGTGAGGCAAAGATCGCCTTTGAGAGCACGATCATCGAGAAGGGCAACTGGAAGCTGGTCTGGGAAAACAACCGCGAGTGCTACCACTGCGTCGCCAATCACCCTGAGCTGTGCAAGACCTTCCCCGAGGCGCCGACCGTGACCGGCGTCAACGGCGCCGACAGCGACCCCGAGATGGTCGCGCACTGGGCCAGATGCGAGGCATCAGGCTTGCCGAGCAAATTCCGCATCGATCCGGCAGGGCAGTACCGCGCCACCCGCGCGCCGCTGCTGCGCGATGCCGTCAGCTACACCATGACGGGAAAACGGGCGGTGAAGAAGAACCTGTCCGACAGCGTTTCAACCGACCGCATCGGCTCCTTGCTGCTTTATCATTATCCGACAACCTGGAACCATATCCTCGGCGACCATGCCGTCACCTTCCGCGTGCTGCCGATCAGTGCCACGGAAACCGCGGTGACGACGAAATGGCTCGTCCACAAGGATGCGGTCGAAGGCGTCGACTACGACCTCGCTGAGCTCACCCATGTCTGGACCGAGACCAACGACCAGGACCGCCGCATCGTCGAGGAAAACGCCTTCGGCATCCTGTCGCCGGCCTACGAACCAGGCCCCTATTCGGAGCTGCATGAGGGCGGCGTGATCCAGTTCGTCGAGTGGTACACGTCGTTCATCGGGCCGCGCCTTGCCGAAGGCGGCCGGCCGGCCCTGCGCAGCGTCGCCTAGCCCAGGGGACAAGAGGATGAATGCGATGACGGACCTTGGCCTCTATCGCCATCTCGACCAGATGACGCCCTGGAACGACCGGCTGCAGGTGCTGGAAGTGATCGGCGTCAGCGACGAAGCGCCGGACGTGAAGACCTTCACCTTCCGCTCCGACAACCAGACCTGGTTCCGCTACAAGCCGGGCCAGTTCGTGACGCTGGAACTGCCGACATTGGACGGGCCGCTGATGCGCACCTACACGCTGTCGTCCTCGCCGTCGCGGCCATTCTCGATCGCGGTGACGGTCAAGGCGCAGGCGGGCAGCACCGGCACGCGCTGGATGTTCGACCATCTGACGCCGGGCTCGCACGTCAAGGCCTATGGGCCGACCGGTGATTTTTCGCTGCATAGCCACCCGGCGGCCAAATATCTGTTCATTTCGGCGGGCTCCGGCGTGACGCCGATGATGTCGATGCTGCGCTGGTTGAACGACTGTGCGCCATGGACAGATGTCGGCTTCGTCAACTGTGCGCGCCGCCCGGAAGAGATCATTTTCCGCAAGGAACTCGAGCTGCTCGGCAGCCGCATGCCCGGCCTGTCGCTCGGCTTCATGATCGAGGAGCGGTCGAGCCGCGAGGGCTGGTTCGGCCATATGGGCCGCATCGACGCGATCCGGCTGCCATTGCTGGCGCCCGATTTCCGCGAGCGCGAGATTTTCTGCTGCGGCCCCGATCCCTTCATGCGCGCCGTGCGCGGCATGCTGGACGCCGCCGGCTTCGACATGGCGAAATACCATCAGGAAAGCTTTGCTGCGCCTGCCGTGGAGGAAATCCCGGCGCCGTTCTCGCCGCCGGCGGAGGACGGCGCTGCTGCTGCCGTCGAGGCCGTGACACCGATCCGGTTTTCGCTTTCCGATGTCGATGCCGAATGCGTCGCCGGCCAGACCGTGCTGCAGACGGCACGCGCCTCTGGGGTGCGGATTCCCGCCGCCTGCGAGTTCGGCCTGTGCGGCACCTGCAAGGTGAGGAAGGTCGCGGGCGATGTCGAGATGAGTCACAATGGCGGCATCCTCGATCACGAAATCGAGGACGGCTTTATCCTCGCCTGTTGCTCGAAGCCGCTTTCTGCGCTTGAAATCGAAGCGTGACCGGCTGCGCTCGCCCCCGAGCCTGCGCCATCTTGCCAAAAACCCTGCAAATGGTTAGACGCCTGCAACGGTGGGGTTGACCGTAGGCCCGAAGATCATCTCCGCGGCCTGCTCGGCGGGGGAGCAAACATGCGACAATCCGGCATCTATGCCATTGCCAGCAAGGATATCGTCTTTGAATCCTTCGACGGCGAAGCCGTCGTTCTTGACCTGACCACGGGTAAATATTTCGGCTTCTCTGATTCAGGCAGCAGACTTTGGGATGCACTGTCGTCCGGCGTGCCTGCCTCCGAACTGGTCGGCGCCGCGACCGGCATTGGCGCCCTCGATGCCGCCGCGATTGACGGCTTTGTTTCACAATTGCTCGAATTCGGTTTGCTGGCGGCCGTAACCGATGGCGTGGCAAGACCGGCTCCAAGCGAATTGCTGGCTCAGCTCGCCGCTGCCAGAGAGCCCCTGAAGGTCGACATCCATGACGATCTCGCCGATCTCATTGTCGTCGATCCCATCCACGAGGTCGAGGAGCCCCTCGGCTGGCCCGCGGTGAAGCAGGCCAACTGAAGCGCCCATCAGGTTCTCGTTGCCGGGCAGCTCCGGAACAGGCAGACCCATGCCGAACGTCACTCTCGAAAACTTGGTTGACTACGCACGCCATGTCCTGGCGCAAGCAGAAAGCAGCGCCGCGCATTATCCGCTGACCTGCAAGGCGAGCTTGCCGCATCTGGATCTGACCGCGCATGTCAGCGTCGGCGCATTGGCGGATGCCGTCGCTCATGGCCTTGTCACGGCTCCGGGCAACCGAACGCCTGCCGACAGCTGCCGCGTCTTCGTCGCACATCCCGGCATAGACGGCATCGCGGCACCGGTCAGTTGGGGCCAGGGGCCCTTCACGCAGCATGGCTTCGCCACCCGGCTGGCGGAGGCCGGATTGCGCGGCAACCATTTTCACGACCTGGATTTCTGGCAGTTCTATGATCCGCAACGTCGCGTTGGCGTGCAATTGATGGCTTCGGCCGATGCCTTTCCACCGTGGGAGCCGGGAGCGCCGCTGCGGGCTTTCCTGCATTGGGAATATGCGGCACGCGGCATGCGGCTGGCCCATGCGGGGACGCTCGGGACTAAGGGCAGGGGCGTGCTGCTGGCCGGCGCGGGCGGGGCCGGGAAATCCGGAACCGTCGCCGCCGGCCTCCTCAACGGACTGGACAGCGTCGGCGACGACTATGTGCTGGTCGACCTCTCCAACGGCGTGACTGCCCGCCCACTGTTTTCAACACTCAAACAGGATCCCCAGGGGTTCGTTCGGCTTGGGCTGAAGCATCGGCTGAAAGCGCATGGTCCGCTCAACTGGCAAGGCAAGCATGCTTTTCACATTGATGACATCGCGCCTCGGCCGGTGCCCGAAACTCTGGACATCATCGCGCTGCTGGTGCCACATATCGGCGGAGGCGAGGCAAGTTCGATCGTGCCGGTGTCGCGCAGGGATGCCATGATTGCCTTGGCGCCGTCGGGCATAGCGCAGATGCCGGGCGAGCGGGAGAGCGGCTTTCGCTTCTTCAGCGACCTGACCCGCCTGCTGCCGTGCTATCGTCTGTCGCTGGGGACGCAGCCACAGGAGATAGCCGGTACGATTGCGGACTTTCTCACGCGGGGCGCTTCGTGAAACTGAGCGTGATAATGCCCGTCTACAACCGTGAGCGCTATGTCGTTTCGGCATTGCGCTCGCTGGTGCGGCAGCGGGACGCCGCCGATCTCGACATCATCGTCATCGACGACGGCTCGACCGACGGCTCTGCTGAGGCCGTGCGCTCGATGATGCGCGAAAACGCCTGCATCCGACTGTTCCAGCAATCCAACATGGGCGTAGCCAGGGCGCGCAACACCGGGCTGCGGCAACTGCCGCCGGATGCGGAGTTCGTTTCGTTTCTGGATTCTGACGACATCTCGCTGGCCGGACGGTTCAAGAAGGACCTCGCGCGCTTCAGAGCAGACCCCGGACTCGAGCTGACCTACTCGCTGATGACGCTGGTCGAGCGGATTGACGATGAGCGGCTGAAACCGGCAGTCGCCAGCCGCACGATGACACTTCGGGGAATTTCGCTGAGCGCCGCCGTGTTCAGCAGAGGGCTTGTCGACCGGACGGGCGAGTTCGATGAGGATTTCGAGCAGGCTGAGGATACCGACTATCTGCTGCGCGTTTTCGAGGCGGGACCGAACTACGAATTGTTGGACGCCGTCGCGATCTACTACCGACGCCATGCCGGAAATGTCACCAAGGAACATAGCGGCAGGGTCCGCAACCACTTGCGTGCAATCCACAAGTCGATGCGGCGGCGCAAGGCCGATCCGGCACGGCGAGAGGTCCAGGGAATCTTCGAATTGAAGAGTCCCACCGATTGGCGGATGCTATGATGCTCGACACCATCAAGTCGGATCAGCCAAGCCCGGAATGCTGCCGGAGACGCCCATGAAGCTGAGCGTCATCATGCCGGTCTACAATCGCGAACAATTCGTTGGCCTCGCGCTGCGCTCGCTGCTCAGGCAGCGCGAAGACATCGATCTCGACATCATCGTCATCGACGATGGGTCGACCGATGGTTCGGCAGCCGTCGTACGGTCGTTGATCGACGAGGCCCCGTGCATTCGTCTTTTCCAGCAGAGCAATGGCGGCGTCACAAAGGCGCGCAATGCCGGGCTGAAGCAGTTGCTGCCGCAGACCGGCCTGGTGTCGTTTCTCGATTCGGACGACATCTCCCCGACAGGGCGCTTCAAGGCGGATCTCGCCTGCTTCGGAGAAGATCCTGGCCTGGACCTGACCTATTCGCGCATGACGTTGGTCGACAAGATAGATGGCGAGACGCTGGAACCGGCCGCCGACAGCCACTCCATCACCGTGCGAGGGATCCACCTGTCCGCCGGGATCTTTGCGCGAAACCTCATCGAGCGCACCGGAGGTTTCGACGAGGATTTCAAACAGGCCGAGGACACCGACTATCTTTTGCGTATCTTTGAGAGCCAGACAAAATACGTTATGCCCGATACGGTGGCTCTCTACTACAGACGTCATCCCGGCAACATGACCAAGGAAGCCGATGTGCCCTTTCGCGAGTTCATGCGCGCCATTCACAAGTCGATGAAGCGTCGCAAGGCCGACCCCAGCTTGCGCCGGGTGGAGGGGATTTTCGACTTCAAGGATCTCGCGCAGTGGCGGTTCCTTTGATGGCAGGCTACGGCGTTGTCATTCCGGCTTTCAACGCGGCCGCCACCATCGGCGCTGCCCTGAACTCCGTTCTGGCCCAGACGGCAAAGGCGGAGGCCATCGTCGTGGTCGATGACGGTTCGACCGACGATACGGCTGCGGTGATCGAAGCGATGAACCTGCCGGTGACGGTGCTGCGACAGGACAATGCCGGACCTGGCAGCGCAACGACCCGCGGCATTGCGGCACTCTCGACGCCGCTCATCGCGACGCTCGATGCCGACGATTTGTGGCTGCCGGACAAGATCGAAAAGCAGCTGGTCCATCTCGACCGTCATCCCGGGACAACGGGCGTCTTTACGCATTGGCGGACGTTTCGCGGCGACAGCCCCGATTTGCCCGATGCGACCAGTGGAGCTGGCTGGTCGCGCACGACGATGATGATCCGCCAAGAGGTGGTGCAGAGCGTCGGTCCCATCATCGACCCACCAGGCGGTCGCGGCGAGATGATCGACTGGATCGCCCGGGTTCGTGAGGCAGGCTTTGCCCTTGCCATGCTCGACGACGTGCTTGCATTGCGCCGCATCCGTCCGGGCAGCCTTTCCTACGGCCGCGATCCGGCACGCGACCGGGGCTACCTCCAGGTCGCAAGGCTCGCCATGCAGCGGCGAGCCCAGAACAAGGCAGGTTCCAGTTGAACGCCACGCCCGTTCGCCGCATCGGCCGCCGCTTCCCGGACTATGGCTGGTCGTGGCCCACCGGCCAGCTGGACCTGTTGCTGAAGGCGGCGCTGCTCTCCGATGAGGACGCAGCCGCTGCCTGTGCCGCGCGCTGGCTGGACGAGAACGACATCGATCTCGTCTCGTTTCGAGAACATCGCCTGCTCGCCGCCATCTCCGACAGGTTCGGCAGGAAGCTGGCCGGGCATGCCGCCCATCCGCGCCTCGTCGGCCTGCAGAAGATGCTGTGGACGAAGTCGCGCATGGCGATGCGCGAGGCCGAGCCGGCGCTGAAGGCGATGGCCGACGGCGGCGCCGACATCATGCTGATAAAGGGCGCCAGCCGCATTGCCTTGAACGCGTCGGCGCAGCGTGGCCGGGTGGCGCATGATATCGACATATTGGTGCGCCCGCGCGACATGGCTGCCGTCTTCGACATCTTGCGCGATCGCGACTGGCAGATCGCCTCGGGCGTCAGCGCGCAATATCTGCGAACCCGGTTGGCGTCGCTGCGGTCGATGAACTTCTTCAAGGGCCGTTTCGGTGACATCGACCTGCACCAGCTCGGCTATGACGGGTCGCAGACGAGCGCGGAAGACGACCTGGCCATCTGGCAACGGGCGGTCCCGGCACAATTCAGCGGCGTCGCGGTCTTCGTGCCGTCGCCGGCCGATCGCATGGCCCTGGCCATCGCCCATGGCGGCCTCGACGCCCATACCCACAGCGACTGGCTTGTCGACTGCGCGGTCGCCATCCATGGCGAAGACGTCGATTGGGACACGTTCCTCGACATCGTCGGCAGACGCGGCCTGGCGGTTCCAGCGGCGGTGGCGTTATCCTATCTAACGTTCGAGATCGGCATTCCGGTGCCGGAACCGACAATGGCCAGAATCTTGGACATGGCCGACGGGGTTGGCCTGTCGCGTTGGTCGTCGGTTCTGCAAGCCAAGCCGCGCACGGATTTCGGCGGTCTTGTCTGGCTATCGCGCGGGCTTGCCAAGCAGTTGCGCCTGAAGCGGAAGAAGGGCCGGTTGCAGCAGGAGCCGCCCGCCACACCTTGGCGCGGCAGATCGGCCGCGCGCAAGCCTCAAGCAGCATCGGCGCCTTTGGTGTTTTCGCAGGCCATCGCCTGTCCGCAAACGACCGGCGACATGATGCTCGAAATCACCGTCAGGATCGGCGTTCCGCCGGTCCGGCGCCGCATCGAGATGGAGATCAATGACGGTGGCGAGCATATTGCCCGCCTGCGCGCCATGGCCATCAGCCGGTCCGGCAGGGAACGCGTGCTGCATTTTCGCGGCAAGGTGACTCTCGGCGGCGCGCGAGTTGCCTTGACGCTCGAGGCGCGACCATCGCGACAGTTTCGCGAGTGGAACGACGCGGCCACGGTGGCCGCCTATGGCGCCTTGCCTTTCCAGTTGCTGTCGGCGGATTTCTTTCCGGTCGGCTGAAGGAAGGCCCACCCGGCAGCTATAAGGCGTCGGGAGTGATCAGCCTCAAGGATGGGAAATAGGTCTGGTAGCGGCCGACATCACGGGTCAGAAGCGGAAGCTTGGTGACGGCGGCATGTGCGCCGATGAAGAAGTCAGGCAAGACGCCGGTCCTCGATCCTCCCGATCGGCGGTATTGCGTGAATACCTTTCCAGCAAGGAAAAGGGCGGCTCTTGGCATCGGAGCCATTTCGAGACCGGCCGCATCCAGAAATGCCTCAAGATCCTCGATTCTGATGTAGCGAACGGCAAGTTCTGCATAGACCGCATCATTGATCAACAATGGCCCATCGAGGCTTGCCGCCTCGAGTTGCGCGATCGACCAGCCCGCCCAATTGGGATCGTCCGTAACAAGGTCGAGCAGAACGTTGGTGTCGACGAACGTCACGCTCCGCCACGCGTCAGCGCCATGATAGCCTCGGTCGTGAGCCCCTCGCCGGCATGGCCGCGCAGATTGGCGAAGCGGCTCGCAGGCGGCTTTCTGTCAACCCGAGCCAACACCACGCTGCCATCGGCGGCGCGCCGGAAATCGACTCTGCTGCCCGGGACGATCCCCAGGAGGTCGCGGACGGGTTTGGGAATGGTCACTTGTCCCTTTGCCGTGACGGTGGTGGCCATCTTCACTCCTTGGTAATACCATATTCCGACAAGGTATTACCTCATCGGTCGATTTTCAAGGCTTGAAGCATCGTGTCTCTACCGAACCGCCAGAGTCCGTTCAAACTCCGTAGCGTTCGGTGCGAATGATTTCCGCTGCAACGCCGGCATTGATCAGCGCTTGGGCGGCCGCGGAAACGAAGGCGTTGGAGCCGCAGACGAAGGCGATGCCAGGCGGCTCCGGCAGCCGCGTCATGGCTTGAACCATCATCGCGACGTCTACCCGCCGCGCATAGTCGGCCGGGCGGCGTGCGGCTTCGCGCGTCAGTGTCAGCATCAGGTCGAAGCCGTCCTGGCGTTCGTCGAGGGCGATCAACTCGTGACGAAAGATCACTTCGTCCCAGACCCGGACCGAAAAGACCAGGACGACGGGCACCGCTGAATTATGCGCGGCGCGGTGGCGGAGCATCGACATCAAGGGCACGACGCCCGAACCGCCGCCGACCAGAACAAGCGGTCCACTCTCATCCTCCGGCCAGACGAAATGCCCGCCAAGCGGCCCGCGCAGTTCGATTTCATCGCCCACTGCCGCGACCTCGTGGAAGAAGGGCGAGACCTCGCCATCGTCGAGTTTTTCGATCGCCAGTTCGATTGCGCCGCTCGTTTCGGGCGCGGAGGCGATGGAATAGGAGCGGCGCGCCTGATAGCCGTCCGGCGCCGTCAGCCTGACGTCGACATGCTGCCCGGCGCGATAGGCGAAGGGCCGAGACGGCTGGAAAAAGAAGCTGGTGACACGCGGCGTGCGCTTTTCGATGCGGACGATGCCGGCTGTTTGCCAGGGCGACTGCACTGCCGCCGCATCGCTCATGGATCGTCCGTGTAGCGCTGCTCGCGCCATGGGTCGCCATAGATATGGTAGCCGCGCAATTCCCAGAAACCGGGCTCGTCTCGCGTGGTGAATTGCAGGCCGTTCAACCATTTGGCCGACTTCCAGAAATAAAGATGCGGCACCAGCAGCCTTGCCGGGCCGCCATGGTCCGGTGTGATCGGCTTGCCTTCGTAGAGCAGCGCCACCATGGCCTTGCCGGCGGTGAGGTCCTTGACCGGCACGTTGGTGGTGTAGCCGTCGAACGCGTGCGCCAGCGTGAAGCCGGTCGGCGGCTCCACACCCGCATCGGCAAGGATATCGTCGACCAGCACGCCCTGCCACGGCGTGTCGAACTTGGTCCATGCTGTCACGCAATGGATATCGCGTGTCATCTTGGTCATCGGCAGCGCGTTGAACTCGGTCCAGTTCCATTTCTTGATCGGGCGTGGCCCATGTTTCAGCGTGAAAGACCAATCCTCGGTACGCACGCGCGGCGTCGGACCGGCCGACAGCACCGGAAAACCCTGTTCCAGATATTGGCCCGGCGGGATGCGGGCATCGCCATCGGCTGGCGGGCGCCGTCCTGAAGAGAAACCTCGGGTGACCATAGCGGCAATCCCCATGCAATCAGGCCACTATCGGCCTGACGCAATGTTCTCGAAGATGCCGTGACGGGCAACCGAAATCTTGACGGGCGGAGACCGGCGGGACCGTCACCGATGGACCTGCCGCTCCGCGTTCCCGTCAACAGCAGTTCTCAGCCACTGGCAAAAGGCACCGCGATGTACATTTGAGCGTCGCCACGCTCGACCAGCAACAGGACCGATTTCCTGCCGGACTTGCCGGCCAAGGCGATCGCCTGGGTTACCTGCCTGGCGTTCTTGACCGGCACCTGATTGACGGCGACGATGATGTCGCCGGCCTGTATTCCGGAAGCGGCGGCCGCTTTGTCGGGGTTGACGCTGGCAACCACCGCGCCGTGCTGCTTGCCGGCTAGGTTCATCTGCTGGCGAATGTCGGGCGTTATATCCATCAAGCCGAGCCCTATCGCCGGAGCGCGCCCGGCGCTCGGCGCGTCGGACCCGTCGTCCAGCGACGCGGTCTTCGCATCGGCGCTGTTTTGGCCGACATCGACGGAAATCCGCATCGGCTTGCCTTTGCGCCAGACATCCACCGTTTCCCTGGCGCCCGGCGCGACATCGGCGACCGCCCGCGACAGGTCCTTGGGATCCTTCACGTCCTGCCCGGCAAAGCTGGTGATGACGTCACCCGTCTCGACGCCGGCCTTGGCCGCCGGCGAACCGTCGTTGACCTCTGAAACCAGCGCGCCGCCGGAATGGTCGAGCCCGATGGCGCTCGCGACATCGGGTGTCACCTCCTGTATCTGAACGCCGAGATAGCCGTACTGGATGGAGCCGCCCTTCATCAGCTTGGCGACCACCTTCTGGGCCTGATCCGACGGAATGGCAAAGCCGACGCCGACGCTGCCGCCATTGGGTGAATAGATCGCCGTGTTGATGCCCACGACATTGC
>NZ_RZQI01000771.1:0-2888 GCF_003998335.1 Mesorhizobium sp. M7A.F.Ca.CA.002.05.1.1
GCACCGCGATGCCCAGCCGCTTGCCCGCCTCGATGATCTCCTTCGTCATTTCGATATCGGCTCGTGAGGGTGTGGGGTCGCCCGACGGGTGATTGTGGACTAGGATGATGGCGGTGGCCGAGAGTTCGAGGGCGCGCCTGACCACCTCGCGCGGGTAGACGGGCGTATGGTCGACGGTGCCTGTCTGCTGAACCTCGTCGGCGATCAGCGCGTTCTTCTTGTCGAGGAACAGGATGCGGAACTGCTCGCGCGCCTCGAAGGCCATGACCGACCGGCAATAGGCAAGAAGCTGTGTCCAGGACGAGAGGACTTCGCGACCCTGCACCTCTCCGCGCGCCATGCGCTGCGCGGTTGCCGCGACGATCTTGAGATCGAGCGCCACCGCAGGGCCAATGCCCTTGACTTCCTGCAAGAGGCCAACCGGCGCCCCGAGCACTTCGGCCAGCGTGCCGAAGCGCGCCAGCAGCGCCTTGGCCGCCGGTTTGGTGTCGGCACGAGGGATCAGGCGAAAAAGCAGAAGTTCCAGAAGTTCGTAATCGGGCAGGGCGTCCGGACCCGCCAGGGCAAAACGCTCGCGCAGTCGGTCGCGGTGACCGAGGTAATGCGGCTTTTCGTCGAGCGTCGCCTTGGCTTTCGCCGCAGGCCGCATCGGCGCTTCGGAGAAGAAACTCCGCTCGTCGTCGTCGTTTGTGTTCCCCATACACCGCCCACATTGCTCCAGCGCAGACATTAGAACTGTTCTGGCCGGGATTGAAACAGTTCTGTTCCCCGATCGCGAGACGTCCCACGGCAGATCGTCGCTACGGCTTTCTCATACGGCAAGATGAAACCACGATTGCGCAACAAAACTTAACATCACTTAACGCATGCGGCCACTTTCACCTGACATGTTGGCGCCATCGGAGGCTCGTTGCCTCGCTATACTGGAGCGCGCATGTTCGCCAAAATTGACTCTGGACTGTTGGCCGGCCGGGCATCTCTCGCGGCCATGGCAATCCTGCTTTCGACGCATTCGGAGGGCGCGCTGGCGGCAGACGCCATTGCGGTGAATTCCGATGATTTTACCCTGCCGCCCGAGCCTTCCCGTTTCGGGCGTTTCGAACAGAAGCTGTCCGACTGGCATGTCGTGGTCGGCGGCGGCGCCATCATCGTCCCCAAATACGAAGGCAGCAATGAGTTCAAGATCATGCCGGTGCCTTTCGTCACGGCGACATTCCTCGACACGGTGACGATCGACCCGACAGGTGCCAACATCGCCGTCTATGAACAAGGACCGTTCGCGTTCAGCGCTCGGCTTGGCTACGAGATGGGCCGCAAGGAAGACGACTCCGACCATCTGCGCGGCTTGGGGGACGTCGACATGGGCGCGACGGTCGGCGTGAAGGCAGCGGCGAAGTTCGGTCCGGCCGAAATATTCGCGCAACTCGACAAGACCATCGGCGGCAGCGATGGCCTTGAGGGCAGGGTGGGGATCGAGGTGACCCGGCCTCTGTCTCAATCGTTGATGATCGGCGCCAGCGCGTCCGCCGTCTTCGCCGACGAAAATTACATGCAGGCCTATTTTGGTGTCACGCCCGAACAATCGGCTCGCTCGGGGCTGGCGCGCTATGATGCCGGTGCCGGTTTGAAGCGCGCCGATTTTTCGATTTCCGCCACATATATGCTCGACGAGAGCTGGATGGTGCGCGGCGAAGCGGGGGTCGGTGTTCTCTTGGGTGACGCTGCCGACAGCCCTGTTGTCGTCGAAAAGATCCAGCCTTCAGGGATGCTTCTCGTCGGATATCGGTTCTGACGCCTACCCAGGCACCAAATGCAGGCTAGACAAACTCCGGAATGGCACAGCAACGGCACCAAAGCGATTTGAGCGCCGAATCCAGGTCGGCAAGGCAAGGTTCGCGCATCCTCATTGTCGAAGACGATCTTGAGATCGCGCGCATGCTGGGCGAGACGCTCACCGACAACGGCATGATCGTGGAAATTGCCGAGAGCGGCGTCCAGATGAACGCCGCGCTTCGCAACCAGAAATTCGATCTCATCGTGCTCGATGTCATGCTGCCGGGCGAAAACGGTCTCAACATCTGCCGCCGTCTTCGTGCCGGAACCAACATTCCGATCCTGATGCTGACCGCGCTCGGTGAGGAAATCGACCGCATCTTCGGGCTGGAAATCGGCGCCGACGACTATGTGACGAAACCGTTCAGCGCGCGCGAATTGACGGCCAGGATACGGGCGCTGCTGCGCCGCACAGCCTATGCTCCAGACGAGCGGGACTGGTCGAAGGTGCTTCGTTTCAACGGCTGGCGCCTCGATCCAATACGCCGGCAATTGCATGACCCCAACAATGCGCGGGTTACGACCACGACGCATGAATTCGACCTGTTGCTTGCCTTTTGTCGCAATGCGGGCCGGGTTCTCTCTCGCGAGGAACTTCTGGGCGTAACCCATGCCGGGCTCGCGGGGCCGATCGAGCGTAGCGTCGATGTCCATATCAGTCGAATCCGCAGGAAGATCGAAAAGGATGCGCGCGATCCGGTGCTTTTGAGGACCGTTCGGTTGGGTGGCTATATCTTCACCGCGACGGTGGAGGAAGCATGAGTGATATCCTCCGCCGTTTCCTGCCGCAGTCTGTGCGTGGGCAGTTTGTGGCGATCATTTTCATCGCGGTGATCGTGATCATGTTCGTCGGTTCGGTCGTTGAGAGTTTCATAGAGAACGTCGACCTTCCCGCCGCGGAAGATAACGCAAGGCGTGCAGGCGTTGTTGCTGCCTTGTTGCAAGAAACGCCGGCGGAGGCGCGTAGCGCAATTCTGGCGACAGCAAAGCGGGCCGGCTTTGATTTCGAGATATTGCCCAGGGACCAGATAGCCGGCATTCCCCAGTCCTATCTG
>NZ_RZQI01000772.1:0-2883 GCF_003998335.1 Mesorhizobium sp. M7A.F.Ca.CA.002.05.1.1
GCGTGTCGCGCTCGGCCGGGCGATCGTTCGCGAACCGGCGGCCTTCCTGCTTGACGAACCGCTGTCCAACCTCGATGCGCAGCTGCGTGCCGAGATGCGGCTCGAACTCGTCAAGCTGCACCGACGCCTCGGCCGCACCATCGTCCATGTCACGCACGACCAGGTCGAGGCCATGACCATGGGCGATCGCATATGCATCATGCGCGATGGTCGCCTGGTCCAGGCCGGCCGGCCGCTTGAAGTCTATGCCGACCCGGTCAACACCTTCGTCGCGCGCTTCCTGGCGACGCCGCCGATGAACCTCATTCCGGCCACGCTTCAGGCCGCACCTGGCGAAGGGCTCTCCGTCCTGACCGATAGTGGCGCCGTGCTTGCCGTCCCCGCCCGCCATCGCAACGCCTATGGCGAGCGTGTCGGGCGCCGCGTCATTCTGGGGGTGCGGGCCGAGGATTTCCACGAAAGCCCCGACAAGCCGGACTGGCAGAAGATTGCCGTACGGGTCGTGGCCGTCGAGGCCCTCGGCGCCGAGAACGTCCTGATCGGCCAGATTGCCGGTCAGGCCACCGGCACGGACGATGCCCATCCCGCCGGAGGCGGCAAGCCGTTGGAGATCGCCGCCCGCCTGAGCCGTTATTTCACGGCGCCCGTCGGCTCGATCGTCGAACTCTACATCGACCCGCTGCCGATGCACCTGTTTGATCCCGAAACCGAACTGGTGATCGCGCGGCCGAGCCTCATGAGGGCCGCTCGATGACCAGCATGGACAGAAACGAGCGGCCGGCCTTTCGTCGCCGCTTCGGCCTGCATTTCGGGCTGATTGTCGTTTGCGCCATCGTGCTGCTGCCGCCGCTCTGGGTGCTGCGGACGAGCTTCGTGCCCGAGCAGCTATCCTACAGCAACGAGCTGATGCCGGCCTTTACGACGGACAATTATTCGGCGCTCCTGTCGAGCCGCTTCGGTCAGTCCTACCTCAACAGCCTGATCGTCGCGCTCGGCTCGGTTCTGCTCGCATTGCCTTTTGCCGCCACCACCGGTTATGCCTTCGCCCGCTTCCGTACGGGCGGTCGGTGGGCGCGTTTTGCCGTTCTGGCGACGCAAATGCTGCCGCCCGTGGCGCTGGTGCTGCCGACCTTCACGCTGTTCCGAAGCCTGGAGCTCAGCAATTCGCTGACCGGGCTGATCATCGTCTATGCCGCGCTCAACCTGCCTTTCCTGACCTGGATCCTGATGGGCTTCTTCGAAGGCATTCCAGTCGATCTGGAGTGGGCGGCGATGACCGACGGCGCGACTGCCTGGGGCGCCTTCTGGCGCATTGTGCTGCCGGTGTCGATGCCCGGTATCGCGGCCGCCGGCGTCCTCGGCTTCATCCTGGCGTGGAATGAGTTTTTGTTTGCCCTGGTTTTGAGCGGGCCGAAGACGGCGACGATACCGGTTGCGCTCGCCGCGTTGCAGACCTCGAACGGCGTCCAGATCGCCAAGGTCTCTGCCGGCGTCGTCCTTGCCATCCTGCCGCTGGTCGTGGCTTCCCGCTTCATCCAGCGTTTCATCGTCCAGGGCTTGACGTTCGGCAGCGTGAAATAGGCCGGCCGCTCCGAGAGCCGACATGGCTCGCTAGCCGGTTATGAAATCGTGACGGGATCACCGCCGCGTCCAGAGGGAAAGAGGAGTAGAGAGTTATGACTTGGAACAAGCAGACCTTGATCAAAATGCTGATGACGGCCGTGAGCGGGGCAGCTGTTGTCAGCGCATCGCTTCCGGCCAGGGCGGCTGAGCCCATCACCTTGCACGCCTTGATGGAGGACGTGCCGGAAACCAAGATCATCGAAGCGCTGTTGCCCGAATTCGAGAAGCAGACCGGCATCAAGGTCGAGTTCGAGAAGATCGGCTATCCCGACATGCACGACAAGCTGGTGTCCCAGCTGACCGCGCCGCAGAGCTACTACAATGTGCTCGAGGTCGACTTCCTGTGGGCCGGCGAATTTCCGGCCGCCGGCTGGCTCGCCGATCTGAAACCCTTCGTCGAGAAATCCAAATACGATCTAGGCCCCTTCATTCCCTCGACGCTTGACCTGCTCGGCCGGACCAAGGATCAGCTGTTCCTGGTGCCCATGTACAACTACTCGATGGGCCTCCTCTACCGCACGGACCTGATCGGCGACGAGAAGCTCAAGGCCGCCTACAAGACGGCAACCGGCAAGGAACTCGCTTTGCCGACGACCCTCGAAGACTATGTGGCGATTTCCAAATTCATGAAGGCCAATGCAGGCGTCGCCGGAGCCGCGATGCAGGGCCAGCGCGGCGATCCCAACAGCATGGAATTCTCCAACTACCTGTTCTCCGCCGGCGGCAGCTATCTTAATGCCGACGGCAAGGCGAGCCTCGACACGGCAGAGGCCAAGAAGGCGCTCGATCTCTATGTCGACAACATCCAGCATGGCGCCCAGCAGGGTGCCATATCGGCGACACTCGATGACACCATGCGCCTGATGTGCAGCGGTTCCGCCTTCAGCATGGTCACCTATTGGTGGATGCTGCCGCAGATGGACGATGCCGTGAAGTGTCCGACGGTCGCCGGCAAGGTCGGCCTGTCGGTGATGCCGGGTGGCCATGGCGAAAGCGGCGGCTGGGGCTGGGGCATTCCCAAGAACACGTCGCCGGAAGAGCAGGAAGCCGCATGGACCTTCATCCAGTGGGTGCAGAGCAAGGATGTTTCGGTGAAGCGCGCGCTCGAGGGCCACGCGCCGGTGCGCAGCGATGTCTATGCCGATGCGGCGGTGCTGGCGAAATATCCCTTCTACAAGACCGCCGAGGATGTGGTGGCGACCGGCAAGTCGTTTCCGATCTTCACCTATTCGGCGCAATACGAGGATCTGCTCGGTACCC